>CAZUKP010000078.1:0-12798 GCA_964620915.1 uncultured Hyphomicrobium sp.
CTGCGGATGCGGCAAAGACGTCTGATCGCACTCCGGGCGACGCGACGCCGGACCGTACTCCGGGCGCGGGCGTTACCGGCTCCGCCGGTACGGCAGCAGCCCAAACATCTGAAGGCACGTCCGATCGGACGCCGTCGGACGAGTCCACTCCGACTTCGAGCGAGTGACTTGGAAGTTTTTGAAGTCGCTTGAAAGATCAACAGTAAGCCCCGCGCAACGCGGGGCTTTTCTCGTTCAAGCATTGCTGGCGCGAGTGTCAATGAGAACCTCAACGGCCCGCAGCTCAGATACCGCTGCTCCACACGAAAGGTCTGTGTCTCCGCTATCGTATATGGACCGAAACGGGACTACACCCGGTTGATCATCGGATGGTTCGTAGCGACTGAACACCAGACGATACCATTTCTTCGCGCGGGCCGCCAAAATCACATCAACAACCCCCAGAAGCATAATAATGGATCAATCTATCGTAGATGATGGGGTGACTATCTCACTAGGCGTTGACGCTGATCCAGTCTCGGACCGCAACCCGATCGGAAAAGTCATGCCCAAACGACCAAAGGTGCAGAAGCGCCCCGTGGCAAGCGCCAGCCCAACCGCCAGAGCCGTAGAAAGCTGGGAAAATGAGGGTGGCGCTCCCAGCATGGGCGACCAATCCCACAAGAAAGGGGAGAGTGAGAGGTCCGTCTTCGGCGACTTCCTCGAACACCCGGGCTCAGTCGGCGAAACGCACTTCGCGCATGATAACACCAAAGAGAATGCGCGCGGTACGAGCCGGCTTGCCAACTCTCATAGGTTTGATTGGCGCGAATGGTTCGTCCCGCCGATCGTCGTCCCTGCCATCATAGTTGGCGCGCTTATGGCGCGCGCGCTTTATCTGTACATGTGACACGCTGCAGCCGAGATGCAGGAATGACAACCTCGCACAGGCCGTTGAACATCGTCCTCACCTGCGGACCCGATGAAAGTGCTCCGACACAATGCAAGAACAGAACGCAAAACTCCCGTCGGAAACGGCCGATCGATTCACCAGACCCTTTGCACGGTTTCTGAAGATCGAAGCCACGTCCGGCCTGCTGTTACTCTTCGCTGCAATCGTTGCGCTTTGGCTAGCGAATTCGCCCTGGTCCGCCATTTATCTGGCGTTTTGGGATACGCCGATTGGCCTTCAATTCGGTTCTCTGGACTTCAGCCGCTCGTTGCAGCACTGGATCAACGACGGGTTAATGACGTTCTTCTTCTTCGTGGTTTCTCTGGAGCTCAAGAGGGAGCTTGTCCTCGGGGAGCTGCGGCACCTGCGTATGGCGGCGCTGCCTTTCGCCGGGGCACTCGGAGGCATGCTTGTTCCGCCATTGCTCTTCATTGCGATCATGACAGGCCAACCGGGAGCGCATGGTTGGGGAACCGTGATGGCCACAGACACGGCGTTCGTGATCGGTGCCCTGGCCGTGCTTGGCTCCCGCATCCCACCAAGTCTGCGCCTGTTTCTCCTTTCGCTGGCAATCTTCGATGATGTGGGAGCGATCATGGTCGTGGCTGTGGGCTACGGCGAATCTCTGAACTGGACTGCGCTCGCTTTCAGCATGCTAGGTCTCGCAGCGGTCGCTGGCTCTGCCCGTCTGGGTATCAGAAGCATTCCCATCTATTTCTTGTTTGGAGCCATGATCTGGCTCTGCTTCGACGCCTCGGGCATCCATCCCACAATTGCTGGCGTCGTTCTGGGCCTGATGACGCCAACGTGGGTGTGGGTCAGCGACGCTCGGCTTCGCGCCATCCTCAGGCGTGTGCTGTCTTATCCCGGAGGCGAGCACTGGAGTGGAGACACGGCCGACCGCCGTGACCTCCGCCGCGCCGGCAGAGCCGTCTCGGAGTCTCTCTCACCCGTGGAACGGCTGGAGATGATGCTCCATCCATGGGTGGGTTTTGTCATCATGCCGGTCTTCGCACTAGCCAATGCCGGCGTCGCTATTTCCTTCGCCGACATCGGACAGTCTGTCTCCGTGGCGATTTTTGCGGGTTTGGTTCTCGGCAAGCCCATTGGCGTTCTGACCTTCAGTTGGCTCGCTGTTCGCCTTGGCATCGCGACCCATGATCCGATCTTGAGTTGGCCACTGTTGGCGGGGGGCGCATTCCTGACCGGAATTGGGTTTACCATGTCGTTGTTCATTGCGGGCCTGGCATTCGAACCAGCGATGCTCGACGCCGCCAAGATCGGAGTTCTCATTGGCTCCGCTTTCTCCGCTGCGGTTGGCATCTTGATGTTGGCTTTGTTGACATACCGAAGGCAGGACTCGTGACATTCGTGCCCGGCTCTGTTTCGTGCACCGTGTGCATCCCACCAGCCAGGGTTCCGGCGCGTGCTAGATCCGAGAGCTTCGGTTCGCCGCGAAAAGAGCGCCGCTTCAACTCCTCGTCTCTGCCGTCGTCTGCCCCAAGCGGCACTTTGCTGGCGTCAGTACTCACCACTGGCGAATTAATTCGGCAAAAACGCGAACGTGATTGGCGCTTGGTGTCCGGCATCCCCACATCTTGGATAGGTATTGGTGCAACCGCACCTTTCCAACAGATGGAGTAAGCCCCGATGAAGACCTGGACAATGCCCGCGGTGCGTGAGCAGGAAGTTGGCCTGGAGGTCACGTCCTACTTGCCGGCAGAGATCGACATCATCTAACGACGCAGCTCGACGAGCGCGTTGTACAATTGAACAAAGGAATTTTCCAAATGACCCACATACTTTCACTGGCGGCGGTTGTTGTCGCCGCCCTAGCTCTTCCCGCGTTCGCCGGCGATATGGCCCCACAGGCGACGCCAGAGGCGGCCGCCGCGACGGCGAGCGCCCGCGCCGGCAACCCCTTCACGATGCAAACCGCGCGTAAGCACTTGGTGCAGCTTGGCTACACAAATGTTTCGGAGCTGGTGAAGGACGCCGACGGCAAATGGGTCGGTAGTGCGGAAAAGGACGGCAAGACCGTCATTGTCGCCGTCGACGCTAAGGGTAATGTCGCCAACTAAGTAGATCACCGGCTTGTACGCTTAAGTGAGCGTCCGTTGCGAGACGGGCGCTGCTTTCATTGGGCATCGTTGGCAGACGGAACAAAGCATTCGGCGTGGACTTCGGCGGCGAGCCACCACTGCTACGAAGGGCCTGAGTACATTCCGAATCTACGTGCCGCCGCTGCAACACGCTAAAGTTTTTACCAACACACGCGTCCGGATTTGAGCATGCATGCGCGCGCGTTTGCCGTGCATCGCGGAATTTCGGTGCAATGATCAGGAGTTAATTAATGTCACGATACCAAGAGCTCATATCTACGGGCATCGTCCTCGCAGTGGTCACGGGAGGGTTTGTAGGAGTGGTGACCGGCGTAGCTCTCGATGGCATCGTCACGAACAGGGTTCTACTGGCAGTGACGGCCGCATGTCTAGCGGTGCTTACTGCCACGGCCGTCCGTCACTTCACCATTTTTGCATCAATCCGCGGAGCCGGTTCGGGCCCTGGAACGATGCTCATTCCCGGGGTCGTCTTGGCCAATGCTGTAATCGCTTCGATTGTGGGTGGCCTGACTGGGTACGCCCTCACCTTGAGTGTGCTCGGTGCGACCCCCTCGGCCTTGATTGGTTGCTTGTCGGGCGTTATCGGCAGCCTGTCCATGGAGCTCCTGATGATTGGCTACCGCTCCACGCTGGCTAGAGCTAGAGCACGATAGGATCCGAGGCGCCAGACGCGGGTCGATGGGCCACTACTAGGTATTTCCCGTACCTGGGCGTCCACCTCCACTGTGTGCATTGATACGATTGTGAGGGACTGCGCGATAGAGAGGGTTACGCGTACTCGATCGAAGTAGCCCCTCATTTTCGGCCAGGCGGCCCGGCTTGCTCCCCGCTAAGCTGGGCCGTCGATTTAGCCGTCTGCGCAGGATCACAAAGTGCCGGTTTTAAGTCGCCGCGATTCCCAGCCGAATCAGCGCGGGCAGCGATTTAGATCCAGTCTTTCTCATTATGGCAGCGCGGTGATTGTCGACGGTGCGCTGGCTGATGCCGAGATCGGCGGCGATGTTCTTGCTCGGATGACCGGCCAAAACAAGATCCATGATCTGACGCTGACGTGCGGTCAGGCTTGCGACATGCATCAAAGCATTTTCTCGCGCTTGAGACAGCTTCGTCGCATCTCCATTCCGATTGAGAGCGCGTTCTATGCTGGCGAGCAGATCGGCGTGCCCAATCGGTTTCTCGATGAAATCCAGAGCGCCGGCTTTCATGGCCTGGACAGCCGTAGCTACGTCGCCACCGCCGGTAATCATGATGGTCGGCAGCGTGCGGTCGTTCGCCTTGAGGCGCGCGATCAGCTCCAGGCCGGTCATGCCGGGCATACGGGCATCGACCAGCAGACAACCTTCCGACCGATCTGCTCGCAAGAAGGTCTCGCCGTCGGCGAAAACTTCAACCCCGTAACCATTCTCTTGGAGTAACTCGCGCGTTGCTTCGCGAACCATGGCGTCATCGTCAACCACGTACACAGTTGACGTTTTCTGATTATTCAAGGGCGACGCCGATTGCGCTGTACCTTCGCGGGCCGAAAGCCGCGCATTGATGAGGAGCTTATGAATGAGCCCTGTCAGCTGCTGGGCCTTCACAGGCTTGTTCAGATGGATGCATCCGTGGCGGGCGATCTCGCGCAGGGTGTTGGTGGAGATGTCGCCGGTCAGGATGACGGCCGGGATCTCGTGTGGAAGCCGACTCTGCAGGCTCGCGATGACTTCGAGCCCGCTGACGTCGTGTGGGAGATTGTAGTCGGCGATCACCAGCTCTGGCCGGGTCGCCCCTTGCGCTGCCAGCTCAAGGGCTATCGATCCCTCTTCTGCGACCGAAGTACGATGTCCCTCGCCGTCGAGAAGTAGCTTGATCATCTCGCCCACGGCAGGATCGTCCTCAATGACGAGAATAGTGCCACTTATAGTTTCATCTTCTTCTCTCTCGTGATCACTGGAGAACGTTGCCCCGGCCGTAAATTGATCTCCCAGCGGCACTTCGATAGAGAACAGCGATCCGGATCCTGGCAGGGAGCTGACATCGACCTGATGATCTAAGAGCCCCCCGAGCCGATGCACGATCGACAGACCAAGCCCTAGACCCAGATTGCTCTGGCGCGCAGGATTATCGAGCTGGTGAAACTCCTCGAAAACCTTGCGAACTTCCTTCCGCGGAATTCCGATTCCCGTATCCACAACCTCGATGCGCAGCTTCTCGCCCCGACGGCGGCAGCCGAGCAGCAACTTGCCCTTCTTGGTGTACTTCACCGCATTCGAAAGCAGGTTGCGGATCATTTGCTCGAGCAGCCGCGGATCGCTCCTTACCGTAAGATTGCAAGGAACCGCGCGCAATTCCAGCCCCTTCTCTGCCGCATGATAGACGAACTCGGTTCTCAGTTGATTGAGCAAGCCGTCTACCGGAAAGTCGATCACTTCCGGACGCACAACTCCGGCTTCGAGCTGGTTGATGTCGAGCAGCTTGTCGAGCATGCCCGACATGGCACCAACCGTATCATCGAGCCTCTCGACCAGCTTCAAGGTGTCTTCGTCGGTCACTCGCTTTGCCAGAACGCCTTGCAGCAAGCTGATGGTCTGCAACGGCTGGCGCAGATCATGACTGGCGGCAGCAAGGAACCGAGACTTGCCGATGTTGGCTCGCTCAGCTTCTGCCTTGGCAGCCTCCAGCACCCCTTCATCCCGCTTGGCATCGGTAACATCGACGATTGCCACCAGTATTTTCCGCGCTGCCGAGGGTTCCTCTTGAATAACGCGTGCACTCATATCGAGCAGGCGTCGTCCAAGCGCAGGCAACGTGATTGCGATCTGCCGCCTCCTCGTGAGCGGGCCCTCCGCGGCTAGTGACTCGAGAAACTCGCGCAATGCCGGCACGTCGAGATGGTCTCCGGCTTCGTCGAGGCGCCGCCCAACGGTCGCCTCCGGGGTCAACGCGAAGAAGCGATAGAATGAGCTGGAGGCCGATATGACGCGGCGCTCCTCGTCGAGCACGACGAGAGGCTCGCTGATGGTGGCGATAATGTTCTCCGAGTAGGCGCGCGCCGCCTGAATTTTCTGCTGGGCCAACTTTGTCTCGGAAATGCCTGTAAACGTGACGACCACGCCCTGTACGCACGTCTCGTCGTTGCGATAGGGCAGGATGCTGCGAAGGAACCAACTGCCGTTGTCGGATTCGACCTCGCGTCGCAGGGGCGCGCCGGTTTTGAGAACCGTATGTGCGTCGGCCAACAGATCGTCGTCGCTAAAACTGTGCGTAAGATCGCCAAGCGGCCGGCCAATATCGGTGGCAATGATATTGAATAGTGCCTTCGTTGCCGGCGTGAAAAAGCGGATTTTTAGACCGCAATCAAGAAAGAGGGTGGCGACATCGGAGCTGTTCAGGATGTTGTTGAGGTCGTCCGACGTGGCGCGCTGGCGTTCGACGGTTTCCTGCAGCTGAACGTTGAGAGCATTGAGCTCCTCATTCAGTGACTGAAGCTCCTCCTTCGAGGTCTCCAGTTCTTCATTCGTCGACTGGAACTCCTCGTTGATCGACATGGCCTCCTCGTTGACGGCCTTGTGTTCCTCATTGGCGATCTCGAGGGCGCGAATGGTGCTATTGAGCTCTCCACGCATCGCATCGAGCTCTTGCTCGAGCTCGCTGACGCGCGAAACGGCGCCCGGCACCTCAGCTTGACTGCTGCGTCTAGGCTCTCGTTTGGGTTGATCGATGAAACTGACTAGCAAGAAGCCTTCGCCCTCGGCTTGTAGCGGCGCTACAGCGATGTCGACCGGGAGTTTATTGCCCTCGCGCTCCACCCGGGCGCCGACAACGAGCGCATGAGCCTGAGTGTCGCTGGCCTGCTGAATCGCCACCCTGAGCCTGTTGCTCAGTCCCTCGCGCGCCATGACAAGAATGTCCTGAGTCGCTTCGCCTGAAGCGATTTTGAGATAGCGGTCTGTCGGCCCGAAGAAATGCACCGCCTCCCGCTTGGCGTTGATCAGCACGGAGGCCGGCAGGAAGGTGGTCCGCAGTGTCCGCTCCGCAAGCTCGCCTAGTGGTGGTAGAAGAGGCGTGGTTATCTTCCGCTCCAGCTTCGGCGCTGATGCGCGCCCGTAGTCTCCGGCCGTGACGGGAAAATCGACCTCTCCAGGCCGGCTGCTGCTGATATGGCGGAAAATGCAGTGCTTCTTTGAGATTGCGGCGAAGCGGTCGCCCACGGCTCCGATCGTTTCAGACGACCCCAAGAACAGTACGCCGTTCTTGCGGAGGGCAAAGTGGAAGAGCGCAAGAATTCTCTCCTGCGCCTCTGGAGCGAGATAGATGAGAACGTTTCGGCAAGAGATAAGGTCGAGACGCGAGAATGGCGCGTCAGCCAGCAGATTCTGGGTCGTGAACACCACGGCCTCGCGCAGCTCTCGGTCCACCCGATAAGCGCCGGCTTCCTTGACGAAGAAACGGGCGATCCGTTCAGGGGTCACATCGGCCTGGATCTGCTCGGGATACACGCCGTTACGGGCGAATGCTATGCAGTCAGGATCGATGTCGGAGGCAAAAACCTGCAGCTTGATATTGTGCTTGGCAGCCGCGATTTCATCGAGGAACAGCATCGCGATGGAATAGGCTTCTTCGCCGGTGCTGCACCCTGGCACCCAGATTCGCAGTGGTTGGCCCTGCGGGTGCTCACGCACCAGCTCTGGAACCGCCTTCTCCGCCAGTAGATCGAACGCCGGCGCGTCGCGGAAAAAGTGAGTGACATTGATAAGAAGGTCCTTGGCGAGGGTCTCGCGCTCTTTGGCATCGTCCCGCAGGACTTGCAAATAGCCCGCGCTGTTGTCGCTCCCGGCCATTGCCATGCGCCGTTCAACGCGGCGCTGCAGCGTGCCACGCTTGTAGAGGGAGAAATCGTGCGAAGTTGTGGCACCGAGAACCGCGATGATCTCAGCGAGGTCGTTTTCGGCTGCACAACGAGGGGTTGGTACATTGCTGTTGTCTTTGACATACGCTTGTCGGCAAAAGTCAGTGATTGCATCGGAGACCTTCGCCACTGGCAAAATGAGGTCGACACAGCCCGTGTCAATCGCGCTGCGCGGCATGCCGTCGTGCGCCGACTCGTTTGGGTCCTGCACGATGACGAGGCCGCCCTGCTCACCCACCCCCTTTAAGCCGAGGCTGCCATCAGCTCCCGTTCCCGAAAGGATCACACAGATGGCGCGCGCACCACACTCAGCTGCGAGCGAGCGCAGAAAGAAATCGAAGGGCAGGCGCGCACCGTGACGCTCGCGCGGCTTTGAAAGGCGCAGCGCTCCGTCCTGAAGTGCGAGATAGGCGCCCGGCGGAATGAGATAGACGTGATCGGGCTCGAGCGGCATGCCGTCCGACGCTTCCACGACCCGCATCTGAGTATGGCTAGCAAGCAGCTCTTGCATCATGCTGGCATGGGTCGGATCGAGGTGTTGGATGAGCACATAAGCCATGCCGCTTTTAGGCGGCGTTGCATCGAAGAACTTTTGGAAGGCGTCTAGCCCACCGGCTGACGCCCCCAATCCGACAACCGGAAATGCACCCGGCAGGTGCGCGCCAGCGAGTTCCGATACGATATGTTCGACAGGCGGCGGTCGCGCCGCTCCGCTAGGTCCTGGACGGGGTCCAGTCATTATCTCTGCTTTCTTAGCAAGCCCGCGTTCCACCAGGGAGACAGCGAGTACTGCCATCATAGCACTTTTTGTTGCAATGCGGCGGCATCCAGTAATCACAGGTCAGTGCAGCGCGTGTTGCATAGCAGCGGCCGCCGCAAAGCCGGGGTAAGTAGATTCCGAGTCTACCTCGTCGTTGCATCTTCTGGTTAAGGTTTGGGCCAGTATTTCGATGCAAAGCGCTTGAGCACAAGGTCTGGCAGTTCCCCGCGCACCGGACTTGAGCCAGTGAGGATAGTATGATCCGTGACACTCTTGGGAACGCCGGCGGCGACACCCAGACGCGTCGCGTAGGGCTCCCTGATCCTTCCCCAAAGCGAGGACACGACACCGGCACGCCGGGCGGCGTGGATGAGTTCGAGGAAGCCTATCCCGCCGAATATTTGCCGGTCGGCGACCCGCGCCCCCAAAGAGCTTTTTAGAGCTGGCGTCTCGATGCCGCTCCTTTCTGCCCCCCCGACTTGAGGAGCATTGCGATGCTCAAATCCAGATGATTTCCAAACTGAACCGAAATGGGCTTGGCACAATCCATTCGCTCCCCGATTTCATGCAGAGGGAGGAACGACTGCGGTTCATTGCGCACGAGCTCAGCCATCGAGCCAAAAACCAGCTAGCAGTCGTCCAGGCGATCGCGAATCAGATCGGTTCGCAAAGCGTGAGCCTGAGGGATTTTCAGACGCAGTTTACACAGCGCCTGCAAGGTCTCTCACGTTCTCTGGATCTCGTCGTTGAGGAAGACGGGCGTGGCGCGTGGATTGCTGACTTGGTCCGCAACCAGCTCGACCCCTTTGGGGAGGTTGATGGCGTGCGCATCGCGGCGACGGGACCGGCTGCTTTTCTAAACGCGGATGCCGCCCAGAACATTGGACTGGCGCTTCACGAGCTGGCAACCAATGCAATCAAGCACGGGGCACTTTCCGTGGCGGAAGGCAGCATCGCTGTGTGCTGGGAGCTACGGCCCGACAAAGCGGGACAGACGTGCTTTGGCTTGAATTGGCGTGAACGCAATGGCCCGAAGGTCACGCCACTCACTCGTCGAGGATTCGGGCATGTCGTCCTACAGCGCCTCACAGGCCAAGCGCTGAACGGTAAAGTGAGCCATGAATTTGAAGCCAGCGGCGTGTGCTGGAACCTCAAGGCCCCCGCAGCCGCCGTCGTTATGTCAGGAACGGTCGAGTGGGTTCGCGATCCGGCCGGTGCCATGAGTGATGTCCAAATTCACTGACCGCGGCAAGATTTACCATTGGAATGCCGCATCTCTGACCGCCACAAGCAGGTTGTACGAAGCAACTGAGTACATTCCGAGTCTAACCCTCCCTCACCCCGAGGCATAGGATCTGACTGAAGAGGCGAAGGAAACGGGTCTCAGAACATCGCCTTTCGTCGTCTAGCCCGTCGCCATCTCAGCATATTGGCGACCAGACGCCCTGTGACCGCATACCTTAACATCAGTGAGGCCAACATGACCGATTCCCCCAAGACCGTCTCCGAGACCATCGCGAGCACGCCCCCCGACGCAGCGGTGTCTCCGCCGAAGATTCCAGCCGACTGCTGCACGAAGCAAGTTGGCAAGCCCGAGGCGGCAGCCGACGCGCCTCCTGCCAAACAGGCGCCGGCAAAGAGACCTGACCTGCTGAAAGTCTGAGGATTTTCTGGAGACTTCACCGCTATGAGCGATGACGACCCGGTGCGCACGCGCGCCGGCTCTGCTGGACGGTCAATTGCCGTCCTCGCGTGTAGCGTAACACTCCTCGAACCAAGACATTTCCCCGAACCCAGGCTGCGGCCGAAGGTTCATTTTTTGGAGTTTGAAACATGATCCGTACCCTATCAATTGCTACCGCTCTGGCCGCCGTCATTGCACTTCCAGCGATGGCTGAGGACGCCAAAACCGGGACCGAGCCCGGCGCCGGCGCGACGACCAACATGTCCGACCAAGTGCCGCAGATGAAGAGTGATGCAGAGGCCGCTGATGCGGCCCAACCGAATACCACCGCCAACGATACCAAACAGGATGCGGGGATTGCCGCGAACTCAGCACAGCAAAGCGCCGATATCACGCTAACGGAGAAGGAGGCCCTGAGCTGGGTCGACAAGGCCGTCTACAGCAGTGACGGGGAGCAAGTTGGCGAGGTCGTGTCCTTCGAGCGTGATGCGGACAACAAGGTCATCGGCATGCAGGCTGATATCGGTGGTTTCATGGGCTTGGGCGAGACCCGTGTCAACGTGAGCCCTGCGCAGTTCAATCTGCAAGGTGACCGCGTCATGCTCAACCTGACGGCAGAACAGGCAAATGCACTGCCGAATGTCCAGATCTAATCGACGGGTGGCCCAACTATTGGGCCGCCTATCCGCGAGTGGTTCAGCTTCTGAAAGGACAGCACCATGAAACGTCTTGCACTATCGGTGGCCGTGGGCGCTCTCGCCTGCTTTGCTATAGTCGGCCCGTCACAAGCGAACCCCGCTTCGGGTGCAGCGACCAAGGTCGCTCAAACGGCGCAGTCGTCGACGGTTGTCAATCAGGTTCGTTGGAGGCGCCATCGTCGCCATCACTGCTGGTGGCGTCATGGCCGTCGGCATTGCCGCAGGGGCTGGTGATCGCGCCCGACCCTCGGTTCCACATGACTGGTGCAGCCCTTCTAAGGGCTGCACATTTTCATTCGAGCAAACTTCACCTGGGCAGCCGTCTTTGATCACCTTGCAAACCGGAGTTCCGATGTCCAACTCATAAGATGGCATTGAAAACCTATTCGATATCGTCAGCCTCAAGTGCCAATTGTACAGGACGGCGGCCGGTGCTCGGCCGGTAGCTCAACTCGTGAAGGGCGCGCCAAGCAGGGTAATCAGCAGTCCTTGCGATGACAAGAATTTCGTGATCGAAAAGCAAAGCGGGGAACTTCGACCTTGGAAGATGCAGTGTCATCTGTTCGAGCTAGCAACGAACGCGATTGGGTCTCAATTCTGAAGGGCTATCGTGAGCCTAGTCCCCGACGTAGCGCCTTCGAACTTGCAATCACGACCGGTGCGTTTGTCCTAATTTGGATCTTGATGTGGGTCACGCTGGGGTTTGGCTACTGGCTCACGCTTCTGATCGCGGTGCCGGCTGCCGGCTTCCTCGTAAGGCTCTTCATGATCCAGCACGATTGCGGGCATGGGACGCTGTTTAGAAAACGCAGCACCAACGACTGGATCGGGCGCGCGATCAGCACGCTGACGCTGACGCCCTACTATTTTTGGCGGCGCAGCCACAACATCCATCACGCCAGCTCGGGCAATCTGAAGCTACGCGGCATTGGCGATATCGATACGCTGACTGTGTACGAATACCTGGCGTTGCCACGATGGCGACAGTTGCACTACCGCCTTTATCGCCACCCGCTCGTGATGTTCGGGCTCGGGCCCGCCTATTTGTTCCTGCTGCAGCATCGCCTCCCCGTCGGACTGATGCGCAAGGGTTGGCGGCCATGGTTCAGCACAATGGCGACCAATGCGGCAATTGGAGTGATTGTCCTCGCTGTGATCCTGCTTGTCGGCCTTGGCCCGTTTCTGCAGGTGCAGTTGCCGATCATCCTGCTCGCCGCCTCCATTGGGGTCTGGTTGTTTTACGTGCAGCATCAATTCGAGGAGACAACGTGGGACGAGGCGCCAACCTGGAACATGCATACGGCAGCGCTGCACGGCAGTTCGCATTACGACTTGCCCGTGGTGCTACGTTGGTTCACGGCCAACATTGGTATCCACCACGTGCACCATCTGTGCAGCCGCATTCCTTTCTATCGCCTTCCGCAGGTGCTGCGCGACCATCCGCAGCTGGCCAGCATCGGACGGCTCACATTGCTTGAGAGCTTGAGCTGCGTGCGCCTCGTCCTGTGGGACGAGGATCGGCGGCGGCTGATCTCGTTCGGCGAGTTGCATAGCGCGCGGTCCTCTGTTGGGACGCCCTAATCTTTATCGACACGTTCGATGCACTTTCCCTTCGGGTCAGAAACGGACATTTCTTGTGGTCGGATCAATGTCTGCAAAGGGTCAGGAGCAGACGTTGGCGCGCGAATTTGGGACGTCAGCAATACGCCGGCAA
>CAZUKP010000079.1:0-12407 GCA_964620915.1 uncultured Hyphomicrobium sp.
CGTGTAGGCGGGTAACCGTCTCGTGGGTTCGAATCCCACCCTCTCCGCCATGCCTGCCCTGCCCTGCCCTGCCATGCTCGGGGAACACGCCGACGGTATCGGTGTTTACCCGTCGGCGTGGCTCCCCCGGTTCTCTGCACGGACGCCGCGTCGTGAGTTTTGTACATGGTAGAAGGAGTCCGGACCGGGCTCCTTCTTTTTGGAGCGGGGTCTTACACCGTTCTCGCCGGGCCCGTTCGTGAGGAGATGACAGAGCATGTTTCCCATAAGCGACGACAACTCCCAGCGCCGTACGCTTCCCGTCGTCACCTACGCGCTCATTGCCTTGAACGTTGTTGTCTTTCTGATCGAGCTCAGCGGCGGGGATGCGTTTATCAAGGAATGGGCATTCATCCCCGCGCGATTTTCCGATGAGCCTGGCGCCGACACGGTGACGATCATCACCGCCATGTTCATGCACGGCAGCTGGCTTCATCTCTTCAGCAACATGCTGTTCCTATGGATCTTCGGTGACAATGTCGAAGACCGCTTCGGACATGTCCAATTCTTGATTTTCTATCTGCTGGTGGGCGTCGCCGCGACCTTCGCCCAATTTGCCTTTACGCCAAACTCAAGTGTGCCGAACGTCGGCGCCTCGGGAGCGATTGCCGGCGTGCTCGGCGCCTATCTGATCATGTTTCCGCAATCGCGCGTGCAGGTTCTGGTCGGCAGACAAATCGTCGCCATGCCTGCACTCGTCGTGCTCGGTCTTTGGATTGTCATGCAGTTGTTCAGCGGAGTGGGAACGATCGCTTACACTGACGAGACGGCCAATCAAGGCGGCGTTGCCTACATGGCGCATATCGGCGGCTTCGTCGCCGGTCTGTTGCTGACCTTCCTGTTTCGCGGCAAGCCCGGGTCGCAAACGACCTGAGATGCATGTCTGCGGGTGCCCCGTCTGAAGGGTTGCGAGCAATTTTGCCAGAGATTGCAGTTCTGTCTAACCGGATGCGGCGTCACTGGCTGCTAGATGTTCGGCGAAGGCCTCTCGCATGAGCGGGACCGCTTGGCTCAACCGCATGCCCAAGACAACCACAAGATCGCCCGCTTTGGCCTTTGCCGAAAGAGCCTTTACGGCGCTCTCAAAATCGCTGGCCACTTCGATTGCGTCGGCTTTGATCCCATTCTCGACCAGTCCCGACTTCAGTAAGTCTGCGATTTCGCCGCGAGAACGGCCTCGCCGAAATTTTTTTGTCTCGTAGCAAACGAAGTGATCGAAGCTTCGCGCCAGGGCTGCTGCGAGTTCAGGGTAATACCAATCGGGACGGTCCCCGACAGCCGTAACCATACCCAACCTGCGGCCTTCGACATGAACTCGCGTCAGGCATTCAGCCAAGACCTTTGCCGCCGGCGGCTTCACGGCAGAATCGATGATGAGCAGAAAAGGGTAGCCCTCGATGACGTTGAACCGCCCGGCCGAGTGCTGGATCGTGAACTGTCCGGCCGATTGCTCGATCGTGCTGTGGAATGAGCTAAGACCCGATTCTATCGTTTCGAGCGGGACGCCAAGCCCTTCAGCCAGAGCCGCCGCCGCCATGGCATTGGCAATGTTGTGACGCACGACACCTTTCCATGCCGATGGCAGGTTTGCGATGGAGATGACTGTCCGAACCTCATTGCCCTGGCGCCGCTCGATATGCGTTTGACTCTCGCCTAGGCAATAGGCCGTTCCGCCTGCCTCGAGATGGCGCCTTAAGGGCCTCGACCGGGGATTTAATGAGAAAACGGTCGTGTGTGCGATAGGGTAATCGTCAATCATATTGCTGCACAAAAGATCGTCGGCATTCAAGACAACGGTCTTACGGGCGGCATTGATCACCTTTCGCTTAAGGTCTGCCATCTGCTCGACGGTGTCGATACCAGCGAGGCCGATATGATCCCGTTCCACGTTGAGCAGCGCCGCAACATCGCAGCGATCCACATAGAGACCATGCTTCAGGAGACCGCCGCGGGCCGTCTCCAGGACAGCCGCCGTTATCCCCGGGCCATTCAGGGCACTGGCGTGACCGCCGTACCAGGACGAATCGCTCTCGCTGATCAACTCTCCTCCCAGCACCACGCCGTTCGTCGTTGCGGCGCCAACATTGAAATCCGCCTTGGTCAAAATATGCGCGAGCATTCTCGTGGTTGTGGTTTTGCCCACCGTTCCGGTGACCATCGCAATGGGAAGACGGCGATATCGGAGTCTCCTGATCGGAAGAACGAACCAGGGCCTCAATAGTCTGCCGCGCTTTTGCCGGATGACCTTTTGCACGCCTCGCGGCCCCGGGGCCTGCATGCGTTTGCGGCGCCAGAAGTCCTGCCGCATGACTCGCGCTTGGCGGCCTTGCACGACGATTTCCGATATCGCTGGGCGCGCGCGGCACTGGGCCAGCAGTTCATCTATGGCATGATGCTTTCCTTCAAAAACGACCTCTGCTGAGCTATCGGATCTGTTCCGGACCCATCCCACTAGGCCAGCCTTTCTGGCTTGCTCTATCAGCCAGTTTTGGAAGTCGGCATTGCGGACTTTTCCGTAGAGGAATGCTTGGATGTTCAGTGGGATGTTTCTTCCCAGAGGGCCCAAGAATTGGCCCAGCCTGTAGAGACTAAACCACCCGCCGGACACGTGGGCTGCGTGAGCGTGTTGCTCGCCGCTGGCGCTCTGGGAGAACTTCGGCCAACGCCCGCCCACGCGACTCTCAGAAGGATCGACTCCAGACGACATATTCACAGTTCACGTGCAAGTTTGTCGCAGTACTGGCTAAAAGACGATCATTCGCCGATAACTGAATGCCGACCCGAACCCGACCCGCTGACCGTTCGGCGACGGAGGAGCATAAAGGATACGCCACCTAACAAGAACCCCCACCGCAACGGTTGCCGAGGTTGATCGCCAGTTGATCGAAACCCCTGGAAAAGATCAAATAGGCCTGGCGAAGGCGCGGAGTTTCGGGTGAGCGGCGGCGCCTATACATGGTGTCAATTGGCTTAGGGCACAGAGGATTCGGGGAGTGAGAAGTCCTCAATGTCTGGCTGTTTCATGTGATCCAATAGCCATTGTTCACTGGCTGCGGGAGCACGGCGTGCTGACCCCGCCTTATTACTTGCACATCAATCAGGGTGTGGCCGAGATCGGCTGGCAGGCGGAACACCGCGTGACGCTGTTGAACGGCGAGGACGTCTCTGCACACGGCTGGGCGGCAGCTATCAAAGACATCAGTGATCAGGCCGCTGCGCTAGGCAGCAGGGCTTTCGGTTACGTCGGTTTCGATGCCTGGGATTGCCACCAGGGCACCGCGCCGGACAAGAGCAGCACTTTCCCGCTGGTGCAGTTCTTCATCCCCACACACCGCATCCGTAGTCAGGATGGTCAGCTGCAATATCTCGGCCCGGATGACGGGATATTCGAACTGGCCCTGCAAGCTCCCGCTCGACAGCCAAACACATTGCGTCGCGTCGATCCCGACGTGCAGTTTGGAGAACAGGACTTCATGCGGATGGTGCTGGAGGCCAAAAAGCCGCTAGGGAACGACATCACCAAGGTGGTGCTGTCGCGCTATCTGGGCTTTGACTACGATGCCGATCTTGTCGACCTGTTTGCCGCATACTGTTTACAGCAAGAGTATGCCGACGCTGTGCTGATGGATTTTGGCCAGGTCGGAGCGGCGATTGCATCTCCCGAACTGCTGGTCAAGATTACGGCAGGCCGGATCACCGCCAATCCGCTGTCCGGTACCAAAACGCGCAGCCACGATCCGGCGGAAGATTTACGCTTGGCCGATGCTTTGTTGCGCGACCGCAAGGAACTGGCGGAGCATACCCTGGCGCTGATACAGATGATGACGGAACTGCAACCTCATTGCGTATCCGGTTCGCTAGTGGTGAATCGTTTGCTGGATGTCGTGCAGCAAAAGGACATCATGCACCTGAGTTCGGAATTGGGGGGTGATCTGGCTGCCGGGCAGCACTGCATCGACGTCATGCTGGCCTTGTTCCCCAGTGTTATGGTTAGCGGTGTGCCTAAGGCTGAATCGATCCGCCTTATCCGGGATCTCGAACAGTTTCCACGCGGTCTGTTTGCCGGAACGATTGGCTGGGTGTCCGGACGCGATTGCCGTTTCGCCCTGACGATCCGTGGTATCTACAAATATGGCCGGCGCCTGTTTGTGCAGGCCGGGGCAGGCGTGATGGAGGAATCCAGCCCCGTGCGGGAAAATGAGGAAGTGCGCATAAAGATGATGCGCATGTTCACGGCGCTTACCGGCAAGCGATTCGACTAACTGCAGCAGGCGGACGAAGATGGTTGAGCAGCGGGTTGCCCTGATTACCGGTGCGGCTAGCGGCATTGGCAGGGCGACTGCCCTGCGGCTGGCGCCGCAGGTGCAAACCCTCATCCTGCTGGACACAGATGCGCAGAAACTTGCTGCGTTGCAGGCGCAACTGGCAGAGCAATCGAATATGCCAAACATTGAAATCGGCGCGCTCGATGTGACGCAGGAAGTTGCGGTGCAGGAGGCTTTTGACCGCATCCAGACACAACATGGCCGCCTCGATATTCTGGTCAACAATGTCGGGGGTAGCTCGGCGGCAGGCAACCCCGCAGCGGGCATTGAGGTCATGGAACTGGCGCAGTGGCAGGCGCTGCTGACGCTTAACCTGACTTCGGTATTTCTGTGTTGCCGCGCTGCCTTGCCGTTAATGAAACGTCACCGCTACGGGCGGATCATCAATCTGTCCTCCATCGCCAGTTACGGGCGGCAGAACAAAGTTTCGGTGGCTTACGCTGCCTCGAAGGCGGGGGTGGATGGCTTCACCCGCAAGCTGGCGCGAGAGGCTGCCCCATTCGGCATTACCTGCAATGCGGTCGCACCCGGCATTACCCTGACCGAACGGATCAGGACGACATTCTGGGATGTGCGTAGCGCGGAGGAACAGCAGTCGGTGCTGGAAAGGATCCCGCTGGGGCGGCTGTCCACAGTGGAGGAGCAGGCGGAAGTCGTGGCGTTTCTGGCGTCCGCTGCGGCAAGTTATCTGACGGGGCAAATCATCGATGTGAGCGGTGGACTCTGAGCCAGACAAGCTGAAGGTTGTGGTCCTTGGCAGCGGCACCATGGGGACCGCTTTGGCGCATGTGGCAGCATCCGCCGGGCATAACTGTACCTTGCTTACCGCTGACACGTCTGTTGTGGAATCGATCAATGCAGAGCAGCGGCACCCGCGTTTTTTCAGCGGCCTGAAGCTGCACGCCGGTGTGCGGGCGGCGACAAATACCGCAGATCATGTTCCGGAAGCTGATTTGCTGGTCATGGCAGCGCCATCCCGCCAGATGCGGGAGACTGCCCGGGAGACAAGCGGGCTTGCCCATGCGGGCCAATCAGTCTTGTCGGTCACCAAGGGCTTTGAACCCTCGACCGATAAACGCATGTCCCAAGTGTTGCTGGAGGAATTGCCAAAGACCCGCATCGGCACGCTGGCGGGGCCTAACATCACCATGGATCTGGTCAGGAATCTTCCGACCGCGCTGATGGTGGCGGCCGAGTTCCCGCAGGTGAGGATGCATGCCCGGCAGGCTTTTGCCGCGCCACTGGTTAAGATCCACACTTCTGCGGATTTGCGGTCCCACGAATACGTTACGGCACTCAAGAACGTTGTTGCCTTGGAAATAGGTGTGGTCACCGGTTTGGGGCTGGGCGACAATTTCCGGGCGCTGGTGATGGCCGAAGGGATGGCCGAAATCAGCAGGCTCATGACGGCGATGGAGCTGGACGCTTCAGCACTTTACGGACTAGCGGGGTTGTCGGATATTTTTCTGACCTGTTCCAGCGGATCCGCCCATAACTATGCGGTCGGCGTGAAAATCGGCAGCGGCGAAGCGCGCCTGGCCGATATTCAGGTCCTGCTCGAAGAGCGCGGCGAGACGGCGGAAGGATTGCACTCGCTCAAGGCAGCTCTGGCTCTTGCAGAGCAATACGGCTGTGAACTTCCGCTGTTGAAAGCGACCTGCCAGTTCGTTCATGGCGGCGAGAAAACGCCGGCCGAGGATTTTCTCTCAGCCGCTTTCCGCTAGCTGAACTCCGGCAAGCCCCAAAGGCGGGGCATGCGGCTTGCGATAGTCGGGGCAGCGGACGCATGAGTTCGGACGTCCGCATTGTTCTCGCCAGCAGACCACCCCGTCGAATTGCGACAGCATAAGCCGTTCGAGATGATCCGCGCGTGATGCTTTGATGTAGACCAGCTCTTCCGGCAATATATCTGCGGCCAAGAAGGCGTTGGCTTGGTAGCTCGTCTGGAAGGCGAAAAGTCTATCGCGCAACTCGCCCTGACTTCGCTCTCTGATAGCCGCGGAATTCGGCCCTACGAACACGACCCGATCTGCCACCTCGAGAGCTTCGCGCGCGACCCTGCGGTATCTTGGCCCGCGAGCTCCGGGATAGTCCGATATGGTTCCGAACACAGCCGTTTTTCGTGGAGCCTTGGCCGATGCGAGAAAGGCCAGGCCGGCCGGCACCGTCCAAAACGGCGCCTTCTCGGAATCGAGGACATAGACCGATCCGCCGGGCGCGTCGTGGATCGAATAGCGGCCAAATCGGGGATCGAATGCCTCGACGACTTTCGCGCACGTTTTAAGGTCGATGCCGCATACGACACCGCAGGCGATCGCGGCCAGAATTGACGCCGTCCAGTGTTCGCCGGCGAGCTTTGTGCAAATGCGCACGCGCTCTTGGCCATGAACGACGGTCAGCGACAGGCGGTCCGGCCACACGCTCGAGACCTCGACCGCCCGCAGCTCGGCGTCGGGCGAAAGCCCAAAGAGAAACACCCGTGCACGGGTTCGAGCGGCCATCGCCCGCACGTGAGGATCGTCGGCATTGAGAATGGCTATGCCGCTTTTCGGCAAGGCTTCGACCAGCTGTCCTTTTTCTTTTGCTATCGCGTCCAGGCCGCGGAACGCGGTGTAGTGGTCCATACCGATCGTGATGACAATCGCGATATGGGGTCTCAGAGTTTCGACGTGTCTCGCGATGGCGCCGGGGTAGTGCGCGGAGACTTCCTGAATGCAATATTTGCTGTTGGCGGGAACCTCTAAAGCGGTTCTGACGGAGAACCTTGGTCCGTTCTGGTACACCCCGCTATGGCAGGGACCGTCGGTCGCCAGCAATTTTGCCGCCAGACTCACCGACGTCGTCTTGCCGCAGCTTCCGGTGACACCGATAAACGTGGTCCGCACCAGCATCGAGCGGCGAAGTTGTGCCCACCGGTACCGTAGTCTCGGAAATATCCGCCGTCTGAAGACGCCGGGCCGCGCCGGAAAGGATTCGATGCCGGAGGCAAATCGCCAGAGTTGGCGATATGAGTTCAACACCCGTTCAGCCGTGGCCTCGCGAGCGCTGTTGTAGAGCCGGAACCACCGGCGGGGTCGAAATCCCAGTGTTTGATGTGCGCGCCTGGCGGAACGGGACTCTGCGGCGATCGCCCATGGAATAGGCGAGAGCACCGTAAGAAGCCTCAGCATGAGACGTGTTGTGCGGGTATGGCCGGGATCGTTAGGGGTTGACCCCGATACGTTCCATACCATCCGGCCCGAACCGATACCGCTCGCTATCGCTGCAAGTGTCCCCAGAAAATGCGCGCGATAGTGCCACGTCATCGCGACGTCGGGCCGACTCTTCCGCATCAGGGCGATGAGGCGCAGGAGCGCGTTTGGCATGTCGGAGGACTTTGCGAGTTCCAGACAATGCACCTCGACGCCGGCATTTTCGAGCATACGCTTAGAGCGGCCGTCGCCCTTAAGAGCGACGATGATGTGCCGTGATGCGCGAGGACCGCGATCAGCCAGGACCACGCGCGTGAGCATACGCTCGGCTCTGCTGCCGGTGAGACTGGAAATCACGTGTAAAACGGTCGATTTCATCCGCCCACTAATCGAAATATTCTGGCGCAGTTGAGGCCGTAATCATCTCTCATTTTAGTCTGGCCGGTTCCTCTGCAACGCTTTGGGTAACGCTTCCGACTTGCATGGGGACTGCCAGACCCGAGTCCGTTCGTGATGACGGAAGGGCTGTTGAAGAACGTCAGAGATAACAATCGGGGCCACTACTTCGGCTGCCAAAACATGTTGCGTACGCGCCGCGCAGTCTCAAGCAGACCAAACCAGGATAGGACTTTGGCGACGCGCTTGCGGAGTGCCTTCCACTTGGGCTGTATTCCCGTATCCGAGGGGCGTCTTCGCCTGCGCGAGGCCCACGCTGGGGCATGGAACTCGAAGACCAGATATTGCGCCGGGCTGTCCCCAACATTCCGAAGACCGTGGGGCTCGCCGGCCGAATAGTAGATCACCCCATACGGCTTAACGATCCGGCCCAGGGTCTCGACTTTCCCTGACAGCACGACGATCGCCACATCGTAGTCATCGACATGCGGCGCGTAACCCGCTCCCGGTTGCATGGTCGTTAAGTGCGCATGCAGCTTTCCGAGATAGGCGGTCGAATGCTCGACGACGCGGCGTGTGTGGAACGGCTTCACGTTGTCCGCCGGCACATTGCCGAAGTGGAAAATGCCGGTTCCCGCCGGCGTGCCTTTAGCGAATGCGTTTCCTCGCCATTTGAACATTAAGTAGGTAATCGGCGACGCGCCGGTATTGCGGATGGTGTGATGCTGACCGGCCGGGTAATAAATGAACGATCCGGGGTTTAGCCTTTCAATGCGTGCATTGTCGGGTGAGGGACTGTCGCTAATGATGAGTTCCGCCTCGCCCTGCAATGCAATCAGCAACTCCTCCTCCTGATGCGCATGCGGCGGATGGGGGCTATGCCCTGGGCTCAGCACGGAAGCGTGGCAGCTCAATCCCTCGACGATCGGCGTGGCACCTTTGAAGATGTGGTGCGGCTTCCAGCGGCGTTCGGGATCTTCGGCGAGCGGCAAGTCTAAAGGATAAACTTGAGTGGGGATCATAGGGCGCATCCGTATGAGCTTGTTTGCGTCTCTATTCGCCTCTCCGCGTACCCGGATCACACGTGCCTGCTTGTTCTTAAAGCGGAACGGCCATTCGACTTGCGTGAAGTCAGGCACAGATACGGAAGTATCGGCGGCGGCGTATTGCAGCAACATCGCAACTCTGGCGCCGTGCGACCGGCTATTTGGCCCGACATGCCACAAGCGTCCGTCAAACACGAGAGCGTCACCGTCCGTCATGTCAAGCTGTACAAACTTTGCATTCGCATTCAGCTCCTTTGCCCAGCCCGTTACCAAATCGTTCGAAGCCATGCCGCGGCGAACCCCCTGCTCATGCTGGACTTGCTGTATCGTCTTGCCGAACGCTTGCGACCCTGCAATGAGCTGAATCGTCGATTCACGAGAGGTATTTTCCAGCCCGATCCACACCGAGGCAAAACGGCCGTCTGGAGCCGACGATTCAATGTCTGTGTGCCAGGGATGAATCTCGCCTGGTTTCCGGACAATGTAGCTGGAGCCCCATAACACGACGCTGTCGCCGATCAGTTCCGTCAATATCGACAGCAAGCGAGGGTGATGGGCGAGATTGCGGACGAAGCCGTCTTTGATTGCCGCACGTTTATCTGTGGGTGGATATTTGGCCCGGCCGAAGTGGCGGGCAATGGCGTGACATTCGTCCGCCGCAAACAAACGGAAGGGTTCGACAAATCCGTCACGACGAAAGGCGGACGATATCGGCCCTGACACTGACACGTCCCCCATTGCAGCGCCTTTTTCGTAGCCCAAGAGCCAACTCAATTCTAAAGTTGCGACAAGCGTTAGACGTTCCCCGATCGGGCAGAACTAATTTCGGCAATCGAGAGGGAAGACGTTAGACCCGGCATTGGACCCGGCTGAACAAGACGTAGGTAGGCTTCTTTACCCACCCTTGATTTGGTGGCCCTAATATACAAACCAAAGCTAGATCGCGCGACCGCTCCAATACGAGAAGACTTACAAAATGGCCCGGTTGGGGTGCGCCGAAATGGAAGATAAAGGCTGGATGACCGATGATCACGCTGTACAGTTTTGGACCTGCTTGGGGACTCCCAGACCCGAGCCCGTTCGTGATGAAGGCGGAAATACTGTTGAAGATGTCGGGGCTTCCCTACCGGACCGACACCCGCGGCCTCAGCAGGGCGCCTAAAGGCAAGCAGCCCTATATCGACGATGACGGCGAAACGGTCCCGGACTCCACCTTTATCCGCTGGCATCTGGAGAAGAAATACAACATCGTTTTCGACCGCGGGCTCGATCCCGAGCAGCGCGCCGTGTCCTGGGCGTTCGAAAAGATGCTCGAGGACAATCTTTATTGGGCGATCGTACATGACCGCTGGATGGACGACGCCAATTTCGACAAAGGACCGCGGAATTTCTTCCGTGGCCTCCCGGTTCCGGTCCGGTGGTTCGCTACCCCGATGGTGCGCCGGAAAATTCGCAACTACCTGCATGGGCAAGGCATGGGGCGCCATACGCCCGAGGAGATCGCGGCACTCGGCATACGATCGATCGACGCGACCGCGACGCATCTCGGCACGAAGCCCTATATGATGGGCGACGAGCCGACCGGACTCGATGCCACGGCGTTTGCGTTTATCGCCGGCGCGCTCTGCAAGAGGTTCGACACCCCGCTTCGCGCCGCGGCAGAGCGCCACGACAATCTCAAAGCCTATGTCGAGCGGATGACGGCCCGATATTATCCGCCGCAAGACGCGGCCAAGGAGCAGCCGGGCGTGGCCTGACCGGACTCCTGCGTCACGATCCAATCGGAGCACGGCGCAAGCGGAAATGGACGCTTGCTTTTGCGGCGTGGTTCGGCCCAATTCTGCGCGGGCAACACGTCACGATAGAGCTTATCAATGACGATCAGGCAAGACGGAGCCGCAAGCTCGGCTGCTGCGCAACAGACCGCGGTCGCGGTGCTCGCCGCCATCAGCGTCTGCCATCTTCTGAACGACGTGATCCAGTCGCTGATCGTGGCGCTCTATCCTATGATCAAGGACAGTCTGTCGCTCGACTTCCGCCAGATCGGGCTGATCACCTTCACTTTCACCTTCACCGCTTCGGTGCTTCAGCCTGTGGTCGGCTTCCTCACCGATCGTTACCCGACGCCTTATTCGCTCGTAGCCGGCATGGGCTGTTCGCTGGTGGGTCTCATCGTCGCCGCCTTCGCCTCGACCTATGGCTGGATCCTGGTCGCCGTCGGGCTAATCGGCATGGGATCCTCGGTGTTTCATCCCGAGTCCTCGCGCGTCGCGCGCCTTGCCTCGGGCGGTCAGCATGGGCTGGCGCAAGGCGTGTTCCAAGTCGGCGGCAATTTCGGCACCGCGCTCGGTCCGCTGCTCGCGGCTTTCATCGTGCTGCCCAACGGTCAGAGCAGCATTGCTTGGTTCTCCGCCGTGGCGCTCATCGGCATGATCGTGCTCGTCGGCATCGGTTCTTGGTATGGCAAGACGCTGAAATTCAAAAAGGCCGCGCAGGGTAGCGAGGCGCACGAGCGCGAAGCCATTCATGAGCTCACGCATGGCAAGCTGCGCAAATCGGTCGCGCTCCTGATGGCGCTCAGCTTCTCCAAGCACTTCTATCTTGTCAGCATCACGAGCTATTACACCTTCTATCTGATCCATACATTCGGCTTATCGATTAGAGACGCACAGATTTATCTGTTCTTGTTCCTGTTTGCCGTCGCCGCCGGCACGGTAATCGGCGGTCCGATCGGCGACCGTATCGGCACACGGCGGGTGATTTGGTGGTCCATCTTCGGCGTGTTGCCGTTCACGCTCGCGCTTCCCCATGTCGGCTTGGTCGGGACCGCGATCTTGAGCGTGATCATCGGACTCATTCTCGCCTCGGCGCACCCGGCGATTATCGTCTATGCCCAATCGCTCATTCCGGGACGTGTCGGCATGGTGGCAGGCCTGTTCTTCGGCCTCGCGTTCGGCATCGCCGGCATTGGCGCGGCTTTTCTCGGCTGGCTCGCCGACGCAACCAGCATCACCTTCGTCTATAACGTGTGCGCTTTCCTGCCGGCCATTGGTTTGCTTGCAGCCTTTCTGCCGGAGATGGCAAAACCAAAAACGCGATCGGCAAAAGGAAAAGCTTGAGCGGAAATTGAATCCCGCCATTTCACCAAGATGATGGCGCGGCAATTTCCGTTTTTCGCTTTTTTGTTCCTTCGTAAGCTTGGCTTCGTCTTGCCCGTGCGGCAGAGGGGTGCGCGCCGGGGCGCGATAATCGGTTGGCGTACGGATAAAGCTCTGGTGTTGCTGGCGTTAAAGGCTTGAGCGAGACAGCGGCGTCCCTTGCGGTTAAGATGAGCCCCTAGGGTCCCGGCCGAGCCACGCCGGGGCCGGAACCAAACTTGCCGGGCGCGGCGGCGAGGCATGGTTTGTTTG
>CAZUKP010000080.1:0-12029 GCA_964620915.1 uncultured Hyphomicrobium sp.
AGAATCCGGCGCTCATTTGCCAGCGTCGGGACTGGCTGGAGCGGAGCGTAAGCCATTATCAAAGTCATGACGGAACGCCTTTTCGCGCGTATACCCCTTTTTACAATTTATGGTTGAGTATGTGAACCGAAGCCCGCTATGCTAGATGACAGTTGCGGTCAGTCTGACTTGTAGAGTCATCAAATCCGGCGGCGGGGGCCAATCCATCCACGCACCATGGCGATCCTCCGCCAATGTCGAAGTGTGCCTTGTTTACTCAGGTCTAGTAGCGGCGATTGAGTTCGCGCGACATCACGATCAGAGACACGAAGCGCAAAGCGAAGACGTCGGGCCATGGCGAAGATCCGCATCGAGTGGGTTCCAGTTCAAACCCTCGGTTTGGGTCGGTTCGGCTTCGACCACCTTCAGCTTGTCTATCAACCGAGCGAGCTTGATGAGCGCCGGACCGGTCAAGACAATTGGTTCGTCATGGAGGGCGTGCGCGAAGCGAGCGCCGACGGTCCCCACCTCGGGATCGAAGGTTCCGACGGTCGCACGACGCTTGCTGTCGCAAACTTGGCGGCGCGCGAGGCCCTGATCGAAAAGATCGGTACGCCCCAAGAACGCGGCAGCCGTTCTCTTGACTTCGGTGGTGATGAATTTCAGGCCTGGGAGACGATGGCCTCGTACGCCCGAGACGTTGAGGCGCAGGACTTTCCCTATATCGCGTACGGCCTTCCCGGCTCGCCCACGCCTACAATCAACTCCTCGTCTGCGATTGCCTCGCTAATTTGGCATGCTGGGCTCGACCCTTCCGACCACCTGCCCCATGGGATCCGGCTTTCGCCAGGAACGTCGACGCTAATTGGCACCACAGCCGATGACATCATGCGCATCGAGCACGGCTTCACGACGTTGTTGGGGGGGCGCGGGAACGACGAGTTCGAAGGAACACATGATCCCCACCAGATCGAGAAGCTGTATGGCGGCGCAGGCGACGACCTCTTCCTGTGGTCTGCCGGCTTTAACATCATTCACGGCGGGCAACCCAAGATCAGGTACGGAGCGGATGGGACCGATGTCGTCGACTATTCAGGAGCCGGCACTGTCACGGTGACACTCAATCCATATTGGGTGCCCGACAAGGTCCCCAACTACGTCGTGCAGCTGGACAATGGACTTGACCATCTCTACTCGATCGAGCGCATTCAGTGGAACGAGGCCAGCGACCACATCGTTCTCGGCAAGGGCGTCGATCTCATTGAGGATGACGTCATCCTGGAGCCGAATCTCCAGTCTCTCAATCATGGGAATCCGACAGACGATCCGCACTTTCGATCGGGAAAGCTGCTTGCGGGAACGCAGCTCGCAGGCGAGGAATTGCGCACGGCAACAGGTGGCGTACTTCCTGACGGTTTTGCCTATCTGGAGCTGCTGGACGGCGCAGCCAACGGACGGGGGAATGACGATCCAAACCGCTTAGTGGGCAATCGCGCCGACAACACGCTTGAAGGGCTCGACGGCGATGACACGCTCTACGGCGGTGCCGGCGATGACACCCTTCAAGGTGGGCCGGGTGACGATGGCTATGTATACCTCTACGGCGACGGCGATGACGTGATCATCGAAAGAGCTGGAGAGGGTACAGCCGACCTTCTCGTTCTCGCCGGGGATATCAAGCCCCACGATGTCTCGTTCTTCCGCATTCCTGAAGCGGCCAATGACCTGCTGCTCAAGCTCGCCAAGGGCGGCTCGATTCTGATCACGAACTTCTTCGGTCCCGATGCTTGCGGCATCGAAAGCATTCACTTCGATCGAGCGCCAGCCTGGACGCGCAAAGACCTCTTGGACCTCGCGGAGGCGGCGCCGCTGCTCGATGGAAACGTCACCTACGTCGCCGATGACACCCTCCTTTTCAGGCCGGAGCTCACCGGGCCAAGTGGTGCGCAACCGGCGGACACGATGGTTTTCGAAGTCGAGCATGAGCCGCCCATGCTCGGTCTCGCATCGGCCGCAGACAATGAAGCTTTGGCACCCCTCAGCGATTCCTCGTGGTTTGGCGCCAGCGACCCTGAACCATTCTAGACCCAAGATGCGCACCCCAGCGCCCGCAGATCGTGGGCGCACGGCTGCGGGCTGTGCTAGTCTTTTTTGGCGTTTGTCGTGCGCATTGTCTCGTGCGCGGACCAGCTATTCCAGATCCCGGTGTTGCGGGGAGCGAGTGGAAACCCCAAGCGAAAAGAAAGAGTACTTGCCGCCCAGCACATCTGGGACGCGCAGGGGCGCGCGTTGGATTGCAGCAGGAACCTACCTTCTCGTCTTCGCCTGGCCAGCAACTCTCCCGGCCGCTGAGAATACGGACGAGGGCCGCTGCGTGCTCGAGGCCGGACCGCGCCATGCCGTCGAACGCGTCGTTGATGGCGAAACTATCGTTCTCGATGACGGACAGGAGGTGCGTCTCATCGGAGCACTCGCACCTCGCCGGCTGAAGAGGGAGGGGGGATCACCCCCCTGGAAGCCAGAACAGGATGCCATCGCCGCCCTCGATAGTCTCGTGCTCGGCCGCTCGGTGGAGCTCGCCTTTTCTGAGCGGCGGCGCGATCGTTACGGTCGCCTTCTCGCCCACGTCTTTCTTGAGCGCGATGGAAGACGCGTTTGGGTGCAAGGCGACTTGTTAAGCCGCGGCCACGCGCGCGCCTATGGTCTGCCTGGGAACTTTGCCTGCATGAACGAGCTATTGGCTCACGAGGCGGTCGCGCGCGAGGCCGGGATCGGTCTGTGGTCGAATGCGGCCTATGACACGCGCTCCGCAGATTTCCCCAGACAGCTTATGCGATTGAGGAACACCTATCAGATTATTGAGGGAACCGTTGTCGACGTTGCCCCCACGAAGTCGGGACTCTTTCTCAACTTCAGCGAAGACTGGAAGACGGACCTCACAGTCGGCGTCAGCCGGAAGGTGCAGCGCGCCCATCCGGAGTGGGCCGAAACTTTGAGTGCACTCAAGGCAAAGCACGTTCGTATGCGAGGCTGGATCACGTACCGTAACGGCCCCTACGTGGAAATCCGCGATCCAAGCCAAATCGAAATTGTCCAGGACGACCTCAAGGGCCCGACTGAACGGTCAAGCGGTCCAACAATGAGCAAGGGCGAAGGCGAAGACGACCAGTCGAAAGAAAACCGCCCGGCTCACTCAGAGCCAGGCGGCGTCGATCTTTAACCTATTCGCAATCTGAACGGCTTCAGGCGGCTTTTACTTCAGAGCCGTCGTCACCATTCTCAGCCTCTTCTGCCGCGAGGCGGCGTCCACGCGCGCTCTTGGAGAGAACGTCGGTGATCTTTTGAACCGCACCGCGCTCGTCCAGCTTTTCTACCGCAGCAATCTCGCGCGCCATACGATCCAGTGCATCCTCATAGAGCTGGCGCTCGGAGTATGATTGCTCGGGCTGAGCATCCGAACGATAAAGGTCACGGACCACTTCAGCGATCGAAATGAGATCCCCCGAGTTGATCTTCGCCACATACTCCTGAGCGCGGCGGCTCCACATCGTACGCTTGACGCGAGCGCGGCCCTTGAGCGTGTCCATCGCCTTCTTGACCAGGTTTTCGTCCGAAAGCTTACGCATGCCAACGCTTTCGAGCTTTCCCGTAGGAACGCGAAGCGTCAGCTTCTCCTTCTCGAAGTTGATGACGTAGAGCTCCAGCGAAAGCCCGGCAATTTCCTGCTCCTCAACGCCGACGACGCGGCCCACGCCGTGCGCAGGATAGACAATGTACTCGTTGGACTTGAAACTATTGCGCTGTCCGGCCGGCCTCTTCGGTGCCACGATCGGACGCGCCGCACCCCCCTTCGCAGAAGCAGGAACGGGCGCCGTGATCTTCTGACCCGTCGGCTTGGCAGCAGCTACGGCGCGCGGAGCAGCCGCCTTTTTGGGCGCGGCTGCCGCAGCCCTCTTGGCGGCGGCCAACTTGCTGATGGCTTTAACTGCCTTGCTACGCTGGGCCGCTGCGGCCGCTGCGGCCGCTGCCGTTTTGGCGGATGGCTTGACGGAAGCTCCGGTTCCTGCTGTCTTCGCTTTCGAAGCAGGCTTCTTGCTCTTTGCGGATACGGCCTGTTTGGTCGTACTAGACTTCCGCGCAGCCGCTTTCGCTTTTGCGCGACTTGGCTTCTTTGTTGCGGCAGCCTTATGCGCGACCTTCTTACGGGCGGTCCCTGTAGTCTTGGCCGACCGAGAGGAAGTGCGTGCCTTTTTCTTTACAGCCATAGGGGTCGTCTCGCTTTCTCATACGGTACGCGGATAGACCGGTTAGGAGCGTATCGCGCAGAAATTCCCTCCAGCGGGGGCCGCCCCACGCTGGGGACCTCAAAGGTGGACATCGGTTAAATTCGGGCCGAACGACGTCCAAGTGCGCTTTGGGCAGGTCCGGTGGCACGATGCAGGGACCGCAGGGCGGCCAAAGATCAGTGTGCATCGCAACACCAAGGATGCTCTTTGTTCGCTCCTGTTCCGGATTCGTATCCAATTTCAGGCATCAACGTGCATAACTGTAACACAAACTTCATCGAAAATGAAGCGCTCCCGCTCCGCAGCATTTGCAGCGGCTTAACGCGGGGCCAGAAAACACGCACCATTTGCCCGTATTTGGAGCATTTTGCCGCAATGCGCACGTGATGGGCGCGGCGCACCTAGTCGCCCTCGCCTGGCTTCGATGAGAAGTATTTCTCGTACTTTCCGCTCTCATCCTTATGGGCGTCGGCTTCAGGCGGCGGCTCTTTCTTGGAAGTGATATTCGGCCAAGTTTCCGAATACTGCCGGTTGAGTTCGAGCCACTTCTCCAACCCTGGTTCTGTGTCTGGCTTAATAGCGTCAACCGGACATTCTGGCTCGCAGACACCGCAGTCGATGCACTCGTCGGGGTGAATGACGAGCATATTCTCGCCTTCATAGAAACAGTCTACGGGGCAGACCTCGACACAATCGGTGTATTTGCACTTTATGCATTTTTCATTGACGATGTAGGTCATTGACTAGGTCCGGCTTCGCATCTGTATCCACTGATGTAGGTCCGATCCCGATACATAGCGAGAATCGTCTCCAGGCACAGTCCGCTTGCTGCGAGAAATAGCCGCTACTTTCTATAGGCTCTTCTCGTTCAGTCGATCAATTTCGCGGCGCTCTTTCTTTGTCGGGCGCCCTGCCCCCGGTGCTCGATACCCCGGCCGCGTGCCCTGCCCGGTGGCACCCCGGCCATGTGAACGGTCGTGGGTCAGTGGTTTGTTGGGATCGGGCTCAGGTGTCAAATCCTCATAGAGCTGTCGAGCCACACTCGCTGGGCCGCGCCGCAATCCGAGTTCCTGGACACGAAGGACCCGAACACGTCGCGCAACCACGACTGTTATCACATCTCCTTCACGAACGGTTTGGCTGGGTTTGTCGGTGCGCACGCGATTGACGCGCACTTTGCCCGAAAGCACCAGCTCGGAAGCTAGGGTGCGCGTCTTGGTGAGACGCGCAAACCAGAGCCATTTGTCTAGGCGCTGAGTGGGGTTTTCCTTGCGCACGCTCTCGGCCCCCTGATTCATTGAGAGCTGCTCTCCTTGCTCCGCTTTTCGAGAGCATCGCGCAGCGCTCCCAGCGCTGCAAAGGGGGAGTCGTCTTTAAGGCCACCGCCCTTCTTGCCAGGCGGCGCAGCCGATACGACCTCAGGAGTTTTCCGCTCGCCCCCCTTCGGACGCCGTGAACGCGCGTCGCGGCCACGATTGTTGCGGTCCTTCGGGCGATCTCCGCTTCGTGGTTTCGACTTGCGCGCTTCTTGAGACCCGCGGTTCGCTGTCTCCGTCGAACCTGGCGCCGCGTCCGGCTTGCGTTCACCCTTGTTGCGAGACTGGCTTGCCGTCTCCTTTCGACGCTCGCCGCGCTGATGACGGCGCGGGCGCCAAATCTCAATGAACTTTTGAGTCTCCTCCGTGGCCTTCGCCTCCCCGCACACTGACTCCTCCGGCGATCCGGCAGAGACTGCGGCTGCGGCTTCATCGGGTGTATTTGTGCTCTCTTCAGATGAACCAGCCGGCCCTTCTGCAGGGGCCTCTGGTGCAGCAGCAGTTTCGCTGGCCCGATCGCGCTCCGCAGACGTCTCAGCGGTCGCTGCATCTTCATTGATCGGGCGGCGTTCCAGTTTGAAGCCCAAGGCCTTGAGAACACCGCTCAGCTCGTCCGGAGAGCACCCCAAGATCGACATCATCTCGGGTGTCGCTGTAAAGGCGCCGTCACCAGTTGCCCCATTTGGCTGCTCGCCGGAATTTTCGGCACTGGCACGCCAGGCGAGTAGTGGTCTTATGAGATCGGCAAGCCGCTCAAGTATATCAAGACGCACCACCCGCGGCCCGCAGCTATAATATCCATAGGCGCGGTAGAAGGCCTCAGGCGTAGCAGGGTCGGCAACAATCGACGTCAAGCCAGCACGCGGCGCTTCCGGCAACGCATCGAGAGACAGCCCATTCGCCGAGCCATGCTTCAACAGCCACAACGTTTGGCACAATTCCGCAGGCGCCGGCTTCAACAGAATCGGAAAGTAGATATTAAAGGCGCCGAAGCGGACCCCATACTTCCGCAGCTGCGCTCTGGCGGTTTGATCAAGAGATTTGATCTCGTCAGCAACAGTCTCACGTTTGAGGGCACCAAAGTTCTCCCGAAGCCGGAAGGCAATACCGCGTGCCAGGCCTGATATATCCTCCGCACTGCCAATCTCGACAAGCGGCTTGAGCTTCTCGGTAATGGTCAGTGACAACCAAGTCTCCAAACGCGCCTGAACTTTTTCTCTGTCCGGTGCGGAAAGATGCTCATCCGCCATAAGTTCAATCGAAGGCTTCAGAGGATCTTCGCTCGCCGTAACGTGAGCAATCTCCTGGTCCTTCCACAGAATCTGGCCTGAACGCATCAAACGGAAGGCATCGGGCTGCGCGGCAGCGACACGGCGCACGCGCATAGACAGTTCACGCGACAACACCTGGGCGGCTGCGCTCCGCGCCGCTTTGCCGTGGATGCCCTCGCCACCTGCATCCGGGGTAAAGCGGAATCCCTGCAATCGGCCGACGTAGTGGTTCTCGACTTGGATTGCTCCGTCCTCGGCAATCTCCGCCTTAAGCTCGTCCTTGTCACGCATACCCTTCATGAGCGCACTCGTGCGAAGATCGACAAAACGTTGCGTCAGGCACTCGTGCAATGCATCCGAAAGCTTGTCTTCGATTTCTCTTGCACGTCCCTGCCAGTGCTCGGGATCTTTGAGCCAATCGGCGCGATTGGACACGAATGTCCAAGTCCTGATGTGCGCAATCCTGTTGGCGAGTGTATCGATGTCCCCGTCGGTGCGATCAGCAAACGCAACCTGCTTCGCAAACCAATCTTCGGGAATGCGCTCTTCAGGGCTCATCAAAAACTTGAACAGCGTGCCCACGAGTTCGGCGTGGTTCTGACCCGAAATTTTCCGGTAATCGGGAACCTGACAGACATCCCAGAGCTTGGCGACGGCCGCCGGTGCGCCGACCGCGTCTATAACCTCCCGGTCCGAGGATACGGTCTCGAGCGCGAGCGTGTCGTCCGCCATGCGTGCCCGGGTCAGACGCTGCTCGGCCGGCATGGCACGCAGCGACTCTCTCAGATCCGCCAAAGACGAAAAGACGAGATTTCGATTGCGCCAGTGCAGCACTCTCACGTTCTCAAAGTTGTGCGTCTCCAGGCGCTCGATTGTGTCAGCGTCTAACGGTTCGGCAGATCCTGTCACGCCAAACGTGCCATCGTTCATATGACGGCCCGCACGCCCAGCAATTTGGGCAAGCTCGGCGGGTGTTAGATTGCGGTGTTTCTGACCATCGAATTTGCGCGTTGCCGAGAAGGCAACGTGATCGACGTCCAGATTTAGACCCATGCCGATCGCGTCTGTCGCAACAAGAAAGTCAACGTCACCGGACTGATAGAGCTCCACCTGAGCGTTGCGTGTTCGCGGCGAAAGTGCACCCAAAACAACGGCTGCGCCGCCACGCTGGCGACGCATCAACTCGGCGTTTGTATAAACGTCCGCAGCCGAGAAGGCGACGATCGCCGTGCGTTGAGGCAGGCGCGTGATCTTCTTCTGGCCTGAGTAGGTGAGCTTCGACAAGCGCGGGCGGGAGATGAAGTTGGCCCCGGGAATGAGGTCATTGATGACATCGCGCATTGTTTGCGCGCCCAACAGCAGCGTCTCTGACCGCCCTCGAGAGTGCAGCAAACGATCGGTGAAGACATGACCGCGCTCGGGATCGGCGGCGAGCTGGACCTCGTCGATTGCCAGAAAATCGACATCAACGTCGCGCGGCATCGCCTCCACGGTGCAGACCCAATAGCGCGCGCGTTCCGGCTTGATTTTCTCCTCACCGGTAATCAGGGCGACGTTGGCCGCGCCCACGCGAGCGGCGACCTTGTCGTACACCTCACGCGCGAGCAGCCGCAGCGGCAATCCTATCATGCCACTTTCGTGGCCGATCATGCGCTCGATTGCTAAGTGCGTCTTACCGGTATTGGTGGGCCCGAGAACCGCCGTAACATGGCGGATGCGTGTCTCGAGGTCGCTGCCCATCTACGAAGGACTCCTCATCTCACTGGCGTGTTGCCATTGCAGAGCTTTGACCGAATATCAAGGGTTTTTCGGTGTTTTTGCGATGTGCGCCGCGCGCGAGGGCTGCCATCATCCCGCGCATGCGTGACCGGCACTATCGCTCAATCCTTTGGGTGAACAAATTCCCAAGCCCCGCCTTTTCGTCGGTTCAGCTCAGTCTTTAAGCGCGATCCGTTTCCGGTTCGGCATCTCAATGTCAATCCGCTTACTCTTCAGAACGGCGGACCCCACGATGGTGGGCACGGTTACCATATAGGGAACCACAATGTTGGCGCTCGGTATAGAGCGAAGAATGACTTCAATCTGACCGTCAATCACCGGGTGGGACTTGCCGTCACTCTCCTTGTGACCCGAGATCGGGACATAGCGCACGAAACAGACGTGCAAGTCAGGACGCTTGGACGACTTGCGCGCGGGCGTGAAGATCAGGTCGAAGCGTGCCTTGCCGTCGTAAATTGCGAGTTTGCGGTCGCACGGGTTGCTCAAATTGCCAAGCGAGAGCGCCATAACGCCGCTCAAGGGGTCCAGCACGTTCTGGAGCTGCGCCTTCGTAACCGGGATTGCGCGCTTCGACACGGGATCGGGCGGCACAAACTTAACGCTCTCAACACCAGCGTTCTTGAAGCCCATCTTCAGACGCCTGGCCTTTTTCTTCCCGATTAGGGGATCCTGCTTGTAGCGAAAGGTGTATTGATCCGGCCGAATCCCACCTGCAGCCAATGTGCCCGAACTCTTCATCGTGCCGAAATAGTCGAACACGGCAGTGTCGATCTTGGCGTTCGCTTTCAGTTCGTATTCGCCGTCTTTAAGCTCGGAGCGAAATTGAAAGCCGCCGATCTTGCCGAGCGCACTGAACTGGATTTGGTATTTCGCCACCACTCGTTCCGGCAGATCCTGAGATTGCGCCAGAGCGGCGGGACCGATAGCCGAGGTGGCGAAACAGAGCAGAAGGAGAAACGACGCGAACACCGCGGCCAAACCGCCGATGGCTCTACGCGGAAACGGATCCTTCATGACGTGCTAAGCCCCCAAGACGCGGCCCTAATAGCCTCGCGGTAGTGGCGTTTTACGTCAAATCTGTGGCCCAGACCACCGAATAGGCAGTGTTCGGACCGGCTCTCCGACGCCTACGGCACAAGTCCTGGTCGCCCGCCACCTTGACGCTGGTGGGGTCGTCGGGCATAGACAGCGCCACGCACCCTGCCGGGCCTACCGCGCGGGAGCAATTTCAATTCGAATATGCCGCTAGAATGCGGGCCGCGCCAATGGAGCAGCGGCAAGGGAGCTTGACTATGACGAGGCGCTGCGAGCTGACCGGCAAGCTGCCCCTTTCCGGGCATTTGAGGAGCCACGCCGAGAACATATCGAAGCGTAAGTTCCGTCCCAATCTCTGCGACGTGACTCTATTGAGCGACGCTCTCGGCCGGAAGGTGAGGCTACGCGTCAGCGCGCATGCGCTGAAGTCGGTGGAGCATCGCGGCGGATTGGATGCGTTTCTCCTCAAGGCTTCCGACGAGGAGCTTTCCGATCGCTGTCTGAAGCTCAAGCGAGAGCTGAAGAAAACCATCAACGCGCCGGCTGCGGCCGCTTAAGGCTGCCAACCCACAAGCACCATTACCTTACCGGGGCTGGGAGAACATCCGCGCCTGCGCCTAGTGCTGTGCGCCCGCGCTCGCAAGATCGACGCCGTCGAGGCTGAATTGCAGCAAGACGGTGCGCTGCAGGAACCGATTGAAATTGTCGTCCGAAATCAAAGTCACCACGATCTTGCCACTGGCGTCCTTGTGCGCAGCGAGCCCTTCCATGTTGTCGATCTCCTGGGCCATCGTGGCGTCAAGGAGCACCTCTCCGCGCATGCGCGCACCAGGACGCAGCTCATCTTGTCGGATGAGGCGGAGCCGCGCTTTCACGCCTTCATCACGGCGGTAGCGGCGTTCAAGGACAAGTAGGCTTCCGTCTGACAGCGGCTCGATGTCCGTCACGTCATAGTCGCCGCCGGTGGCAATCTCGACCTCTTGCGGACGACCCTTTACCCACAACCACCCAACGGGGTTGCCCGCGCGCGAACGCAACCGCTCTGGAAAGGCGACAAGGGAGCCCTTATAGGGGCCGCCTCGGAGCACCGAAACGGCTTCCACTCCTTTGTTGGAGCGCATTTTCTTGGCCGCCGCCGGCAAGCTCAAGTAGCGAGCAGGGGGCGCCACACCATCTGGACCGATTGCAAATCGGCCAATGCGATGATTGCGCTCAAACGCGATCAAGAGCTCACCGTCCATCAGGGTCCCGTTGACGAGGGCCACGGCCTCAGCGTCACGATCGCGATCCCGGCTTAGCGCCTCTCCTGCACGCGTTCGCAGCGGGCCTATCCGAGCCGCAGCCAGGCCGACCGGTTGGTCTCCGTCATAAACAATGTCAGCCCGCATCCATGTGCCCGCATCCGAGACGGCGAGGATGCGCTTTCCATCGGCATCGACCGCCAAACCTGACCAGCCCCCAAAATGCGGTGACCTGGAATTCAAAACGAGACCGCCACGCCACGTCAGTTTTCCGAACCGGCGTCTGTGAGAGTCTCCTCGATCAAAGGAGGTAATTGGACGCGCCGTAACCGTAATGTCGTCGACCGTCGTCGCATTGGAGAAGGGCTTTGCCTGCGCGAGTGCAAGTCCGCCGGCTATAGCGAGCACCGTACAAACCGACGCGGCAAGTATCCGCCGGAGCAGAATAGCTTTCACCGTCAATGTACTTTCCGCCGGCGAAAGTTGGCACGCGGCCGGCCTGTGGGGGCCTCCTCCTCGAACAGCTCGACCAGCTTATCGGTCATGGCCCCGGCAAGCTCGCTCGGATCGGTGATGGTCACTGCCCGATGGTAATAACGCGTCACATCGTGCCCAATGCCAATCGCAATCAGCTCAACGGGCGAGTGCGTCTCGATCTCATTGATAACTTGGCGCAAATGATGCTCCAGGTAGCTGCCCGAATTAACAGAAAGCGTCGAGTCGTCGACTGGCGCTCCATCTGAGATCATCATGAGAATGCGGCGCTGCTCGGACCGTGCCAACAAGCGGCGGTGGGCCCAGGCCAGCGCTTCGCCGTCGATATTCTCCTTCAACAGACCTTCACGCATCATGAGAGCAAGTGAGCGTTTTGCGCGCCGCCACGGCATGTCCGCGGTCTTGTAGATGATGTGGCGCAGGTCGTTGAGACGCCCAGGGCCCTGCGGCTTGCCCGAAGTGAGCCATTGTTCGCGCGATTGTCCGCCCTTCCATGCCCGCGTGGTAAAGCCCAAGATCTCAACCTTGACGCCGCAGCGCTCAAGCGTGCGCGCGAGAATATCGGCGCAGCAAGCCGCGACCATGATTGGGCGACCGCGCATAGAGCCTGAATTATCAAGCAGCAGA
>CAZUKP010000081.1:0-12023 GCA_964620915.1 uncultured Hyphomicrobium sp.
CGTCACACTGGCTCTCGCACTACCAGCCGCGCTGGATCTCTGGCACGCCCGCATTCAAGCAGGTCGTTTGCACGCGAATGTCGGTGTAGAGCGTCCGGCAGAGTTCTTTCTTGTAGTTGGGGTTGTTGCGGATTTTAGCGGCCGAGGCCCGCATGCCGCGTTCGCGGGCAACCTGAGCGAGATACTGATCCTGGCAATAGGGCGTGGCGATCCAATTGCCTTGCACGCGTTGGGTGCCTTGCCTGCACTCGATGGCGCTGGCCGGCGTGGCCGCAGCGATCGCGGCAACAAGGCAGGTGAGGAACACGCACGAGCCCACGGGTCTTGTCATGATCTTTCCTCCGGGTATGGCTTTGGCGCAGTGGGATCGAAGGCCATCTTCATCAGATGTCGCCCGATGGAATGCTCCGTGCGCCTGGCACCTGGGCATGTTTAGCAGTCTTGGGCCCGACCGACGAGTACGATGTGCCAAGCTGCTCGCCTTCGGTTACGCATATGAACGAGCATTGGATCGCTCCAACAAATCGCAATCGGGTCGAGCACCGTTCAAAAACAGAGCCTGTCAGAAACACTCGGCCCGACCATTTCGCGCGATCGGACCCGCACCCAATTATTGACACAGTTGCTCAACGAAATGTGCTAACCGACCGGCACGACACGGGAAGCATTGACGGGAAGCGTGCCGGCCAACTGAGTTGGTTGCCAAGACGAACGACGACTTTCGGCAACCGATTTGGACCACAGCGTTTGCAGTTGGCGGGGTCAGTCGGGATTTGGAAATGGGGGCCACGTTTAATACACCGCAACCCGGCAACGGGGGCTCGGAAGGTGACAGCGCCTATCTTGCCAAGTGCAAGTTGGCGCCGCTTGCGCCCGTGCGCGCGGTCGTCGACTTGGATCAGAGCGAGTATCGCGTCACGGCCGCCAATGGTGACGATGAGGCCCCACCACCGATTCCCCCGGCGAAGTCGTCCGTGCTACCAAAGGCGCTGATTGGCGTTGCCGTTGGCGTCTGCCTCGTCGCCGCGGTCTGGGCTTGGCGCGATGATGCCGGTCCACCCATTCAGATTGAAGAAGCAACAGCCGACATCACGGACGTCGCCATCGAAGCGCGCCCGACCGATTTGCAGGAGAGGCGCCTGTCCGCCCTCCAAGCCGATGCGGTCGAGCTTCCCGCCGCAGACCCACCCCCACCCGTCGTTGATCGAATTCCGCCGAGTCCGCCCACCGTGGAAGCCGTGGACCCGCCTCCACTTCCCGCTGTGGGAGCCGTTCCTGCGACCCGCGAGGTGCAACCCGAAGACACCAGTACCGCAGCCCTTATCAAGCCTGACGATGCGCCGCGCGAGGCCGTCAAAGCGGCCCCCGCCGACTGGACCAGTGAAGTGGTCGCCACAGAGCAAAGCTCGGAGCGTGACGGCCCCGGCGCGGTTCTTCTGGAAGCTCAGCAGCTCTTCAACGCGGGACGTGTCGAAGCGGCGCGACGTCTTTTCCAAGACCTTGCCGACTCCGGCAACGCAGAAGCGGCGTTTGCCTTGGGCACCACTTACGATCCCAAGACCTTAGCCCAACAGGGCCTGACGAATATCGCCCCCGATCAGGAGAAGGCCTTGGCGTGGTACCGGCGTGCCCATCGTCTTGCTGCGGCGGCCGCAATGCCCACGAACGACGGCGCTGGCGAGTAGGTCTACGCTCCCCGTGAGCATATCTCGGTCGATTTTTACGCGCCTCGTTTACCTCTTGTTGACCACTTCCAAACAGAATCGACGGCCTGTGTATGGACAATATTTCCGTGCAGCCTCGCCCTGACGGTGGGTTGCGCGGAACGCGTAGGGGAAAATGGGCGTCCGGTGTTTTGGTATTGCGTTTGCCCGACGCTCGAGGCGGTGCTTTGCGCTCGGCTTCGGGATCGCGGTGCTATGCGGTGTTGGTGGCTGCAGCTGCCCTATCGCTATGGTATCTGAAGCCGTGCAGCCGTCTGTTCAATACAGCGCGTCGATGATGCCCGCCCCGTCCGCGAGCTACAGTCCGTCTGCGAGCTATGCTGACGACTATGCGCCAAGCGCCAGCGCCGACATCGGAACCACCGACGAAGAAGATGTTGCTGTCGCTGCCGTCGTCGACCCCGAACTCCTCAAGAGGGTAGAGCCGCCAACTTGCGAGACGAACGGCGCGGTCGAGCTATCCTCAGGTTCCGGCGAATCCGGCGCAAACGCGGTGCCGAACCATGTGATCATCTCCCGGCTTAAAGACGAACGCGATTGCTACAAGCGCGCCGAGCGCACAGTTCGCCTGCACCTTGAACGGCTGCAAAACGCGCTCTTGGAGAGCAACGCCATCGAGGCGGACAATTTAGGCAAATTCGAGCAACCTTCGTGCGAAATCAAAGGCCTCAAAATACCGCCGCGGGGGTCGGGCCGGCCCGGCGAAAGCGCGGACCCGGAACTTGTGCACATCGCTCGGCTTCAGGTCACGCGTGACTGCTACAAGTCCTCTGAGCATTCCGTTCGTCGGCACCTTAGAAAATTGCAGATATCCTATGCCCACGGCCTGAGAACTTGATGGCCTGCGCCCGGCGAAAGCATGCCTTTGCATAAGCGAACATATGCATGTTCACTTGCTATTCCTCCTCCATTGGGAACCAATACGCGCGTAAGGAGTTTGCAGAATGTGCGCTGCGTTGCGCGATGTGTAGGAGGCTTCGATGTTCAGATCAATTTCCGTCGCGTCACTGATCTCTGCGATGACAGTCACCGCAGCATTGGCTGAAGACACGAGCGATGCTGGACAGATCGCGTTCAACACGCATTGCCGCCAGTGCCATTCGATGACGGAAGGCGACAACCGTCTCGGCCCTTCGCTGTACGAAATTTACGGTGCAAAAGCCGGTCAGGTGGAAGGCTTCACCAATTACTCCCGAAGCTTGCAGGAAAACATCACATGGGACGAGGCGACACTTGATACGTTCATCGCCGATCCCAAGTCCCTCGCGCCAAGCACGACGATGATCTATGCCGGCCTCGGCGATGCGGGCGAGCGCAAGAAGATCCTTGACTTCCTGAAAGCCAATGGTCAGCCGAAGGGCGACTGACGAGACGAAGTTTGAAGCGACATGTTCGCTGCGAGACTAATCGACGTTTTCGCAGCCCGATGTTAAATGTTCAGAATCTGACAGTTTTGCAGTAGTCTCAAATTCCATTGCAGAAACGTCCCCAACTTCGGCTCGTTGGGAATTGTCGCATATTCGATGTAGCAGGCATGCAGCCGATGCAAGATCGTCCGGCAACGTTTGTAAAGGCCGTGACAACGCCGACAAGGCGTCGGAACTTGGGCAAAACGGCCCAAGACTTCGCAGAACGCTTGCGTTCAACACCGTCGTTGGAGACGGCATGGCAAATCATATGCGAAGCCTACAACGCCTACGGCATCGACCACCTGATCTACATCTACATGCGTCCCTCAGCGCCGCACGATAAAGGGTTGGTGTGCTCGAACCTGCCGAAATGGTGGAAGGACTACTACGTCGAGGAAAAACTGGCCCGCGACGATCCGTTCTTCAAGATATGCGACACGTTTGCACCGACTCGGACGGGCCCGGCCTATATCGACGATAACGCCCCCCGCCTCACCAAAGAAGAGATTCGGTTTATTCGCGAAGCCGGAGAGACCGGATTTGAAGCCGGTATCGCTAGCCCAGTGCGCCTGCAGTGCCCGGGGCACTTTGGCGGCTGGAATCTAGGTTCCACTATGAAGCGCCCCGTTTTCGAAAAACATCTTGGCGAATATTGTGAACGCTTGCAGCTCATGGGCTTCATTGCTCATGAAGTATTGCAGCAGAAGGCATATTTGGGCATAGACACCGACCTGCACGAGGCGCTCAGTGAGCGCGAGCGCGAATGCCTGCTGTGGCTTGCACGTGGGCTGCGCAACCGAGAGATCGCAGATCGTCTCAACATCGCGATTGTCACCGTTGATCTGCATCTGAAGCGGGCGCGGACGAAGCTCGGCGCGGCAACGCGCGATGAAGCGCTTGCCAAAGCAGTCGTTTCAGGCGAGATCGTACCGTAAGCTACGCCACTCTCGCTGGGCACTTTCCATAATCTCCAAGAATCGATGAACGGACATTTCTCCGCCGACGAATTGTCGCTCCTCTTTGTCGTTCTCTATGCCGCATTCGTCGTCCGCCAAGCCGTCGTCGGGCGGGAGCAGACGCACAACGAGGTGGACTTCTACGTTGGGGGGCGCCGCCTCGGCGGAATTGCACTCGGCTTTTCGTTCTTTGCGACCTTCGCAAGCACCAACAGCTATGTCGGCCTTGCCGGCCAATCCTATGTCGTCGGCCCCGCATGGCTGCTGCTCGCGGGCGTACTTCTCTTGTTCGTATTTATTTCCTGGCGCTGGATCGCCCCGCGCTTGCGTATCCAGTCGGAAGAACTCAGCGCGTTGACCATCCCAGAGTCTCTCGGAAAGCGTTACACCAGCAACACTTTGCGCGTCGCGACAGCGGTGATCGTGGTCGCGGCGAGCGTTTTTTACATGACGGCAATTTTCCGAGGAATTGGGCTCACAATCGATGCGTTCTGGCACACTGGCTACGAGGCCGCGGTTGCAATCGTCCTCGTTTTGGTCGTCGTCTACACAGCCGCAGGCGGCTACATATCGGTCGTCCGCACCGACATCTTGCAGGGGGCTGTCATGATTGTAGCCTCGATGCTCTTGTTTTGGGCCGTCGTCGACAGAGCCGGAGGACTAGCCAAACTGGCCCCCGCATTCACGCAAGTGCCTGCGCCGTTTGCTGCGAACCAGCCGACACTTGGCATCATAGTTGGCATGATGTTCGCGTTGTCGATCAAGATCGTTGTCGAGCCGCGACTCCTATCGCGCTTCTATGGGTTGCGTGATTTGGCGGCGGTCCGGACCGGCATGGTAACGTCCATGTCGGCACTTTTTGTTGTCCTCATACTCCTAATGCCGATTGGACTCTTGGGCCGCATTCTGTTCCCGGACGGTTCTGTCGATCCGGACACGATTGTACCGACGATCATCGCATCCGAAGGATGGGTGCACCCAGCCGTCGCTGCGTTCTTGTTCTTGGCGCTCTTGGCAGCATCCATGTCCTCGATCGACAGCGTGCTTCTCGTAGCCGCAACGACATTTCACAGGGACATCGTGCGCCTCACGCGCGGAACCTCTGAACTCAAGCACACTGTGCGCCAGACACGCATACTCACAATCATCATCGGTATCGTCACCGCACTCATTGCGATCAGACCACCGGGCGGGATCATCGCCTTGACCAGCTTCTCGGGAGCGCTCTATTCCGCCTGCCTGATGGCGCCAATGCTCTTTGGCCTATACGGCAGAAAACGATCGCAGCGCGCGGCTCTCGCCTCGCTTGGAATCGGCGCTGCCTCGCTTCTCATTCTGACGGTCGCGCCCGTATCGGACGCGTTGCACCCGATTTTCCTGGCAACGGCCCTATCTCTGCTCGCCTTCGTTCTAGTCTCAGCAATTCCCGCAAGGACCTAAGCGGGCAAACAACCGTCGAAGTGGAGTCCGTAAGCGCTCTGTGACAACTGAAGACAACAGACCTGGAACGGAGGAACGATTGCCAACGGATCGGCCCTCGGGCACGCTCCAACCAAAATGCTGGTGTATGAGATGGCAGATGCCGATTAGAGATCACCTTCTAGCTGCGCTTCTTTTTTCGGGGCTCACGCTGACGCCCGCCACCCAAGCCGCCGACATGACGGCGCGCGAAGTAACGTCCGCGCTTTTTAGGTCGACCACTGGAGCCCCGCTCAATCTTCAGAACAAAGACTTGAGCAGGCTCGATCTGGCCGACCTTAACTTCAAGGGCGCGGACCTCACGGCAGCAAACTTGTTTGGTACCGATCTGTCCTCAGCCGATCTGTCAAAAGCAAATCTGGCAGGGGCGCGCCTCGACCGGGCCACGATCACCTCGACACGTTTCGATGAGGCCGATCTCACAGGCGCGTCCGTTCTGCGTCCGAACATATTCTCTTCGCTCAGCCTAGTGCGTAGCGAACCGCCGAGCTTTGCCAATGCGAAGATGGCGGGCGTACGCGTCACGGGCGCGTTCGATCTTGCAAGTTTTCGCGGCGCGGATCTCTCGGGCGCTGCCTTCGGCACCAAAGACCCGCGCACGATGAGCGCCCGCGTCTCCTTGAAAGCCTGCGATTTTAGAAGCGCCAACTTGCGTGGCGCCGATCTGAGCTGGAACGCGATACCCTACGGCAAATTCCGGGGTGCCGATTTACGCGGAGCAAGTCTTGCCCACTCCGACTTGCTTGAAGCCGACTTCACGGGAGCCGACATAACGGGCGCTGACTTCACTGCTGCCGTCTTGGATGGCGCGAAGTTCGACTACGTAGCGGGATTGAAATCAGCCAAAGGGCTCCCGGTCTCGATTGCATTGGGCGCACTGCAATAGCCATAGTCCCTCAATAGCCCGCAATCGGTTCAGCGCGTTATCTCAAATCAGATTGTTGAGGTCGACACGCAGTCGATCACTACCCTGCTTGAGGCCGCCTTCGATTTCGGCGTGTACCTTGCGCCAAATAGGCACCGCTTTTGCCAGAGCCCGTCGCCCCTTGGCTGTCAGACACAACCGGCGGCCGCGCCGATCATCGGGATCGATGCTTACCGTCACAAGCCCTTCGCGTTGCAGCGGCTTGAGCTTCGCGGTTAGCGTCGTCCGGTCCATGACGAGAAGCTCGGCGACCGCACCCATCGTCGGAGGTTCAGGTCGATTGAGAGACATCATCATCGAGAACTGTCCGTTGGTTAGGCCGATAGGTTTTAGCGCTTCGTCGAAACGCCGGGACAGCGCACGTGCCGCCCGTTGAACATGCAGGCACAGACAATGGTCGCGAACATGCAGAGTCGTCTCGAACGAAACGACATTTGTCTTTGACATGCCTTATTTACGTTGATATCAACATTTGTGTCAAGAATTGGTGCGTACGCAATTGACCATAGCAGTACGCCCACCGTTTCCGGCCGAGGGAACCTCACCGAGGATTGTTGAGTATGAGGGTTGGGGGCCAGAAGATGACGCCATGCTTGTGGTTCGACACACAGGCGGAAGAGGCGGCAGAGTTCTACGTTTCCGTTTTCGAGAATTCCCGCATCACCAACCTCAACCGCTACCCTGATGCTGGGCGCGAAATTCATGGCAAAGACGCAGGCTCCGTCATGGTTGTCGAGTTTGAGATCGACGGGCAGAGCTTTGTCGCGCTGAATGGTGGGCCCCAGTTCAAGTTCGATGAGGCCATCTCGTTCCAGATCCACTGTGAAAGCCAGGATGAGATCGACTACTATTGGAGCAAGCTAAGCGAAGGGGGCTGCGAAGGGCCCTGCGGATGGCTAAAGGATAAGTTTGGTCTTTCCTGGCAGGTGGTCCCAACGGTCCTAACGAAAATGCTGATGGACTCGGACCCCGCCAAAACCGAGCGCGTCATGAACGCGTTCCTGCAAATGAAGAAATTCGACATCGAGGCCCTAAAGAGAGCCTACGAAGTTCAAGCCGCATGAGGCAGCGCATGCTCACCATCCTTTCGTTCATCGCCATCCTCATCGTGGTCGGAATTGGTGGCATTGTTATTTACGCGGCCTTTCAGCCCAGCACATTTACCGTCCAACGCGCGATCGTGATAAACGCCCCGCCTGAGGACATCTACCCCTATCTGACGGACTTCCGCCGCTCCGGAGAGTGGTCACCATACGAGAAAAAAGACCCTGACATGAAGCGTACCTTCAGCGGGGCAACTAGCGGCAAGGGGTCGGTCTACGAATGGGACGGCGATAGCACAGTGGGGGCGGGGCGAATGGAGATCGTCGAGGTCGCGCCACCGTCCAAAGCCGTGATCGCACTCGACATGATACGCCCGATGAAAACGAGAAACACGGTCGATTACGCGCTTGAGCCGAGTGACGAGGCTACAAAGGTAACTTGGTCCATGCGAGGGGCCGCCCCATTTTTCGCCCGTTTGATGTGTGTGTTTTCCGACATGGAAAGCATGATCGGTGCCGATCTGGAAACCGGGCTCGCTAACCTAAAGACTGTCGTGGAAGCAAAGCAATAGAGCGTGGAGCGCTTACATGAGGTACGTCGATGGATATGTTCTGCCGGTGCCTAAGAAAAATCTCGCCGCTTATGTCCGCCTAGCGCGCAAGGCGGGTAAGATCTGGCGCGAGCATGGAGCACTCGAATATTGCGAGTGCGTTGCCGACGACGTGAAGCGGGGAAAGCACACGTCTTTTCCTCAAAGCGTCAAACTCAAGCCCAGCGAGACGGTGGTGTTTGCGTGGATCGTCTACAAGTCGCGTGCGCATCGCGACCGCGTCAACGCGAAGGTCTGTAAAGACCCAAGATTGGCGCATGAACTAAACGCGAAAGGCCTGCCATTTGATTTGAAGCGCATGATATTCGGTGGTTTCAAAACGGCGGTCGAAGCATAGCGACGAACGCAGGACGTGGAGGATCGCATGGCGAAGAACGTTCACCTTTTGGTAGGAACGCGGAAAGGTGCTTTTGTCCTAGATGGCGACAGCGAACGCGGCACTTGGACGCTGCGCGGACCGTTTTGTGAGGCTTGGCCGATCAACCACGTGATCGCAGACAACGCGACCGGCACGATCTACGCCGGCGGCGGCAACGAGTGGTTCGGACCGGCCGTTTGGAAGTCCGAAGACCTCGGCGAGACGTGGTCGCATTCAAGCGAAGGGCTCTCCTACGCAGAGGGAGAGACGCCCATCAAGGCCGTTTGGAGCCTGACGCAGAACGGCAAGGCGCTCTATGCCGGCGTAGAGCCGGCGGGCCTCTTTCGCAGCGAGGATCATGGGATCACCTGGGAGCACCTCGACGGTCTGCAAAAGCACCCGTCTCGGCCCCAGTGGATGCCCGGCGGCGGCGGTCTGATCCTCCATCACATCGTGACACATCCTGAAGACAACAATCAGCTCTGGATTGCGATTTCGACGGCCGGTGTCTTCCACTCGAGCGACGGAGGCCAAACCTGGGAGCCCCGCAACAAGGGCACGCGCAACGACTACATGCCCGAAGACCAGCGCTACCCCGAGTTCGGTCAGTGCGTCCACGCACTCGCTATGGCATCCGGCATGCCGGACCGCCTCTACCAACAGAACCATTGCGGCATGTACCGAAGCGACGATGGCGGCCAGAGCTGGCGGAGCATTGAACCTGGCTTGCCCTCCACGTTCGGCTTTCCCGCCGTCGCGCACCCCCGCGACCCCGAAACACTTTATCTGCTCCCACTCAACGGTGATGTGCTCGGCCGCTATGTTCCCGACGCCAAAGCTGCCGTGTGGCGTACGCGCGACGGGGGCAAGACCTGGGAGGACCTGCGCAACGGCCTGCCGCAGAAGGAGGTCTTCTTCGGCGTGTTGCGTCAATCGATGTCAACGGACACGCTGGACCCCGCCGGCGTCTACTTCGGTACCAACACAGGCGAACTTTACGCAAGCGCGGATGAAGGCGAGACTTGGACGTGCCTTGCCGAGCATTTGCCGACGATCACATCGGTCGAGACGCTGGTCGTCGATCGCTAGAAGGGACCCGTTGGAGCCCACCGCCTCATGCTGCAAGACACGGCACAAAGCGCCGCAACGACCGTCACGGTCATCCTCCCCGCGGCGCTGATGCGCCTGTTTCCAGGATGTCAGGGACGTCTGGTTATTGCGGCGTCCGACATCGCCGGGATGCTCGACGAGCTTGAGGCCCGTTGGCCTGGAATGCGCGATCGCCTGCGCGACTCCACACCAAGCATTCGCCGACACATCAGCATCTTCATTGACGGCCGCCGGTCACGGCTTGATACGCCGTTGCGGCCCGGCGCGACGGTCTACGTGCTCACCGCGATGTCCGGAGGCTAGGCTTTGGCGCTTTCACGCGTCTAGCCATTGTCTTCATTCACAACGAGCCACCTTGCGGCAAGGAACGTCGCGGCCATGGCCAGGTAGCCGATCGCCCAACGCCAAGCCGGCTCGCCAAAGGCGGCAACGGCATCGGCGGGCGTCAACGTATAGCTGTTCGTCAATCCGATTGCCGCGATACCGGCTGCTGCGACACACCAGAGCGCCGCCGTCACGAACTGGCGTTCGATGAGATAGACGGTCGCTGCCGAGAGGATCATGGCCGTGAACATGAAGCCCTGCTCCAGCGCAAAGCCGCCGGAGATGTAGTTGCCCGAAGCCTGCATCTTATCGACCAGGTCCGGCGAAAAAACCGCGCCTGCCCCGCGCAGTCCGTCCTTCGCCATCAACACGCCCCAGGCGCCTAATCCCGGCAACAGGCCCATCACGACGGCAGGCGCATGATGGCGCGGTGTCGCCTCGAAGGCTTGTGCGGCGACTACAATGCCGATCCACAAAACGATCGCCATGCCGGCCTCGATAGGGATCAGCCAGGCAATTATCGCGAGCGAACCCGTGAAGCAAAGAACCGTGAACAGCGCCGCGTTGAGAATCGAATATCCCGCGCGTACGCCAAGCGCCTTCCATCCGGGATGTCCGATGTAGAGCGTCGTTGGAAAGCAGGAGCCAAAGAGCGCGGCCGTCATGGACCCAATGCCATTGACGGCAAGCGACGGTCCGGTGGGAAACGAGTCACCGGCCGCTTCCGCAGACTCGATATTCTGCAGCGACCCCAGCACGCTGATCAGCGCCATGGGGACGATCACGGCCGCATATGTCAGAAGCTGATTGATCGTCAGTCCAGCCAGCAGATCACCAAGAACCGGCACGGGAAGATAAAGACCAATTGCCTCCATCGACGGCGGTTCCGGCGGGATCAGTCCGACGAACCACGACAGAATGACACCGAGCGCAACGGCAACGAGACCGCCCGGCATGCCGCCGCGGAAACGCACGCGCCCGAAGTATGTGAGGAGGATGACACCGAGCGTCGCCAACCCCACGATGGGGCTCGCATACGTGCGAAACAGAAACGAAAAACAGATAAATCCCAGCGCAATGCCTGCAAGCGTCGAGAGAAGTGCGGCACGCGGCGTTGCGCGGCGAAGGCGCTCGGCAACCGCTGCACCGGCCAGTTCGATGATACCCGCGCTGAAACAGGCAACAAGACCCGTTTGCCACGCAACGATCGCGGCTTGCCCGTCATCGAGCCCTTGCGCCTTCGCCGCCAGAGACGCCGGCAGCATGATCAAAAACACGAACGCAAACAGCGTCACCGTGTTGATGCCATAGGGCAGCGCGCAGATGTCCGTGCGTCCCGTTTCCCGCGAAAGGCGAATCGCCTGCCACGCATAGAACACGTTGCCGATCACGAGGGAGACGGCGGCACCGGGCAGGATGACGCCGATGATGAGTTCATCGGGAAAGCCGAGCACGCCCCGGCACAGCGCCACGATCACCAGAAGTTGGATCAGGTTGTCGATCGCAAGGCCGAAGAAGCCGTCGATATCGCCGCGAACAAACCACGGCATACCCTGGTGCCGCGCACCTGGCGCGCGCGCCGTCTCGCTCATGAGGTCCCCCACAATCCACCGCCTGACCATTGGACCAGACCACATCGGCCCAAAGGTTCCCCTACTTGAGGTTTTATAGGATTGGCTGTGTACAGGCTACACGCGCGTCGCTCACACTTCGAACGTATAGAGCTTATGGATTTCTTCGTTGAGAAATCCCGTCGCTATCGGCCAGCGCACCCCCGGCAGAACCTGCACGTCGAACAGCTCGCTCACCCCGCCTTCCAGCTTGATCCACTCGACGATATCGCCGGAGGCGAGATTCACAATCTGCACGCCGCACCAGGGATCAGCGTCGCGCTTCTTGAGTTCGTCATCCAATTGCAGCCCCGAAAACGATCCATCGCGCGGCAGCGACAGGCCGACGATTGCGTGTCCGTTATGGAACGCCAGACCGCGCAGGAAGCCGGGGCAGAACGCGCGCGGCTCGAACCCGCCGCTCTCAAGATCGACAGTGCCGAGGTGCCCGGTTCCCGAGTTGAGCACCCACAA
>CAZUKP010000082.1:0-11838 GCA_964620915.1 uncultured Hyphomicrobium sp.
CGACAAAGCGATTGAGAAGCTCGGCATATCGCGTCGCGTCTACACGGCCGGCGAAGCTAAGGATGCTCTTGACGCCTTCAGGCCGGAGCGCCCTGAGGATGTTGCACGTATCAAAGACCTTCAGCGCGAAGTGCACGACGTCTTCATCGGTGCCGTTAAGGAGCGCCGGGCTGAGAGGTTAAAGGGACCGGATAAGGAACTTTTCTCAGGTGCTTTCTGGTCCGCTCCACGGGCTTTGGAGCACGGCCTTATCGATGGCATCTCTGACGTTCGAACAAAAATGCGCGAGCTCCACGGCGACAAAGTGCGCCTTAGGGTGGTCCCGCTTGAGCGTGGCGGCCTGCTTTCGCGCCTTCGCCGCTTCCCCGGCGCAAGCGCACGTTACGAGGATTTAACCGGGGGAGGACTTGCGTTCGGCGACGATCTGATATCGGCTATCGAAACGCGGGCCCTTTGGTCCAAGTTCGGGCTGTAATCGGGCGCTCGCAGCAAGGAGGATGTCCCATGCCTCATGTGGTTGCGGCAGTGATTGTTGGGGCCGGCTTTGCCGCCGGTCTGACTTGGGTCGCTAAGGAACTAAAGCGCGCAGCCCAAGCCGCGCGTGACGCCGGAGACAGGCTGCAGCCGCAGCCGCATATGGTCAGGGTTCCTAAGGATCTTGGCACGCTTGTGTGGGACGCCGAAGCTGGCGTCTATCGCCCAGGTCGGCACCAGAGCTGATCGAAAGGACGCTTTTTTGGCTGCCGGTTCAGCGCCCGGCTAAACCGGCTCATCATGCTCATGCCTATGGTGTGGCAGTTTGCGGTCGTGCTCGTAGACCCATTGCACGGCGACAAAGACCAATGCCGTCGACCAGCCGAACAACAACAACCCATTGGCCGCTTCGAACGCACCCAGAAGCCGCCACTTGTGGTCGAGGATGATGTCACCATATCCCAGCGTCGTGAAGTTGACGGTGGAAAAATAAATCGCTTCCTCCAGTGAGGTGACGACGCCCAACACCAAATACAACATCGCCCACGTCCACACCTCGAAGACCGTCGCCAAGAAGAGCCACAGGACGAACCCGGCTAAAGTCAATGTGGACTTGATGTTGGAACGGCGCCGTTTTTCCGATAGCCGACGCCGAAGCATGGCCACGCCGGCGATCGTGAAGGCTCCTTCAATGATCGTGGTCGCCACGATCATCAGCCCTCCCAACACCAATTGGACAATCACGCGTTCCTCCTAACGGGTATTCTCGCTATGCGTTCGCGCGCGACGCACCGTGCCACCGCCAAGTCTAATCTGTGACCGAGGGTGCGGCTTGCTCTTGCGGTTTTTCCTGTTTTTCTGCGGGTTTCTTAACCGCCTCGCGCAGCCTTTGGAACACCACATAGAGGTAAGGCACGAACGCGACGCCGAGGACGGTCGCCGCCAACATGCCGCCGAACACGGTTAAGCCGACAGAGACCCGGCTTGCAGCGCCCGCTCCCGTCGCGACCACAAGGGGGACAACGCCAAGAATGAACGACAGCGCCGTCATCATGACGGCGCGGAAGCGCAGGGACGCGGCGTGCTCAGCCGAGTCGACGATGCTTTCTCCAGACTCGCGGCGCTCTTTGGCGAACTCGACGATCAAAATGGCGTTCTTGGCGGCAAGTCCGATCAACAGAACAAGCCCGACTTGCGCATATGTATTGAGTGCCACGCCCGTCAGATAGAGCGTCACAAGCGCGCCGAGCACCGCAAACCCCACCGAGAGCATCACCGGCACTGGGATCGTCCAACTCTCGTATTGAGCGACCAGGAACAGATAGGCGAATACGATCGACAACACGAAGACGAAGGCCCCGGCTTCGCCGGCCTTGATCTCCTCATACGACATACCCGTCCATTCATAGGTGAAGCCTTGCGGCAGGTCGCTCGCCGCGACGCGCTGCATTGCCTGGATGGCTTGCCCAGAGCTGTAGCCGGGCGCAGGCTCACCGTTGACGACGGCGGAGCGGAACATGTTGTAGCGCTCAAGCGTATCGGGTCCGAGTACGGACTTGATCTTCACCAACGATCCCAGCGGGATCATGTCGCCGTCTTTGTTGCGCACAAAGAGCTTACCGATATCGGTGGGGCTTGAGCGGCGGTCGGCTTCGGCTTGGAGGTAAACGCGGTAGATGCGTCCGAACTTATTAAAGTCGTTGACGTAGTAAGAGCCGAAATTGGCGTTGAGCGCGGTAAAGATGTCATCGATCGCAACGCCCTTGGTTTTGGCCAGGTCGCGGTTCACGTCGATGAAGATCTGGGGCGAGTTGGCGCCAAAGGTCGAGAACACTCTCTGCAGCTCTTTATTGCCGTTGGCGGCAACGATCAGCCCGCCCAGAGTTGCGGCAAGGGTCTGCGGGCTTCGGTTCTCCGTATCCTGCAGCACGAACTCAAAGCCGCCGGTGCTGCCGAGCCCGGGAATCGGCGGGGGATTAAAGGGAATAATTGTCGCCTGCGGTATCGCAGCGAGCTTTGGCGCGACGCCCATCAAAATCGATCGCAAGTTGAGTTCAGGCGTGGTGCGTTCGTCCCAAGGTTCCAGGACTGCAATCAGGAAGGCCCCGTTCGGAATGACGGCGCCTTGCAGCATCGAGTACCCGCCAACGGACATCACGTTGGCCACGCCGGGCGTGTCTTCCAGAATTTTCTCGACCTCCGACAGTACCGCTGTTGTCCGCGACAGGGACGCACCGTCCGGCAGTCGCATGTCCACGAAGAACGCTCCACGGTCCTCGTTTGGGATGAAACCTGTCGGAATGGAAATGCCCAGCAATCCGGCAGCGCCGAACACGGCGATCACAAGCACACCGCTCACCAGAGCACGCCGGATAAGTATACGCACAACTCTGTTGTAACCGTTGCGTGTCTTGCTGATGCCGCTTTCGAACCAAGCAAAGGGTCCGCGCGTCGCTTGGCGGGGCGGTTTGAGAATGCTGGCGCAGAGCGCCGGGCTGAGCGTTAGCGCATTGATCGACGACAGTGCCACAGACACCGCGATCGTTGCCGCGAACTGCTCAAACAGGCGTCCTGTCAGTCCCGGCGTGAAGGCGACCGGCACAAAGACGGCCAGAAGCACCAGCGTCGTGGCGATCACGGGCGCGGTCACTTCCTCCATCGCCTTGCGCGTGGCGTCTCGTGGCGTCAGGCCCGCCATCATGTGACGTTGAACGTTTTCGACGACGACGATCGCATCGTCGACCACCACGCCGATCGCTAGAATGAGACCGAACAGCGAGACGGTATTGATTGTAAAGCCGAGCGCCAACAAAGCCGCGAACGTACCGATGAGCGACACTGGGATCGCAATTGCCGGGATAAGCGTCGAACGCCAATCCTGCAAAAAGATGAACACGACCAATACGACGAGCGCCAACGCCTGCAACAGCGTGATCACCACCTCACGCATCGACGTTTCGACATACAGCGTCGTGTCATAGGTGACTTTGTAGGCCAGATCAGGCGGAAAGCGTTGGGAGAGCCGCTCGAGCTCCAACCTGATCTTCTTGGCCACGTCCAGCGCGTTGGCGTCGGGCAGCTGATAGACGGCGAGCAATGCCGCCGGTTTGCCGTTCAGGTGTCCGAACCAGCCATAGTTTTCTGCACCCAAGTCGATGCGCGCCACATCGCGCAGACGAACGACGGATCCGTCCGGGTTTGCAACGAGGATGATGTCCTCAAATTGGCGCACATCATCGAGCCGCCCCTTTGCCGTCAGTGTGTATTGAAACTGCTGGCCCACAGGTGCGGGCGGCTGGCCGATGGCGCCGGGTGAAGCCTGGATGTTCTGCTCGCGAATGGCGCCGATGATGTCGTTTGCAGTCAGACCGAGTGCCGTCATTCGGTCGGGCTGAAGCCAAATGCGCATGCCATAATCGCGCGCGCCCAAGATGTCGACGCTTGCGACGCCGGGTACGCGTGCAAGCGGGTCGCGCAAGTTGATGCTCGTGTAGTTGCTCAAGAAGATATCGTCGTAAGAGCCCTTGGGTGAATAGACCGAGGCGACCATCAACATGCTGGTCGATTGCTTCTTGGTGGTTACACCCTGACGTTTGACCTCTTCGGGCAGCTTCGGTGTCGCCTGAGCAACCCGATTTTGTACGTTGACCTGCGCCGTATCGCCGTCGGTTTCGATGGTGAACGTCACGGTCAGCGTATAAGAGCCGTCGTTGGCGCTCTTTGAGGACATGTACGTCATGCCTTCGACGCCATTGACCTCTGCTTCGATGACGGCCGCGACGGTCTCCGCAACGACCTCGGCATTGGCGCCGGGATACTTGGCGGTGACCTGAACCTGCGGTGGCGTCAGCTCGGGAAATTCCGCGATGGGCAACGCTGCCATGGCCAGGAGGCCTGCAAGCGTCATCACGATAGCAATGACGAAGGCGAACTTGGGCCGGTCGATAAAGAAGGCGCTGATCATGCGCTATGGCCCCGCTTGCTTTTCTGCGGCAGGCTTTTTCGGCACCGCATTGACCTCGGCGCCAGGGCGCACCTTTTGAATGCCTTCGACGATGAGGGTTTCGCCTTCTTCCAGGCCATCGAGGATTACGATCCCATCATTGACACGTTGGCCCGTACGCACCGGCCGGGACTTCACGCGACCGTCCCCATCGACGATCAGGACAAAGGGCCCTGCCTGGTTTTCCTGGATGGCAACCTGCGGGATCACGATCCGCTTTTCTGGTTTATCGCTCGTCAGGATCACATTCACGTATTGGCCTGGGAGCAGAATGCGTTCGGGATTTGGGAATTTGAGGCGGACATTGATCGTCCCCGTTGCTGGATCGACCTTGTTGTCTATCAGGTCGACCTTGCCCGGCTCCTTGTAAATCTTGTCGTTGGCCAGCCGGATGTACGGCGTGAATTTCTCGACCTTCCCATCGGCCACCGCCTGCATGTAGTCCAGATATTCCCTCTCGCTGATGGGAAACAGCACGTCGAGTGGATCGAGATCGAGCACGGTGACGAGCACACCGCTGTCAGGCCCGATGATGTTACCAACATCCACGGAGGCCAGCCCGCTTTTGCCGGCGATCGGTGAGTGAATGGTCGCGTAGCTCAAGTCCAGCTCGGCACGCTCGACATCGGCTTTTGCCCCAGCCACGTCAGCCTTGGCCTGTTCGGCTTTTGCTTTGGCCGTGTCGAATTGCGCGACGCTTGCGGTTTCGCGTTTGAGAAGTTCCTCGTAGCGCGCAAAATTGTTCTCAGCTTCAACGAGTGACGCCTCGACGCCTGCAAGCTTTGCTTTTGCGGACGCGAGTGAGGCTTGGAATTCGGCCGGATCGATTTCGAACAGCACCGCGCCTGCCTCAACCGTACCGCCTTCCTCAAACGGCCGCTTCAGAAGCGTTCCGCTGACGCGCGCGCGCACGTCGACGCGCTGGAAAGCTTCCGTGCGTCCCACGAACTCTTCCGATCCCGCGACATTCGTGGCGGTGACCGGTTCGATGACGACGCTCGGCAAAGGCGCGTTCGCCGGCTTTTCCGGACCGCTGTCACCGCACGCTGTGAGAAGTAGGGGGACCGCAAGCGCCAGTTTTCCGAGCATTGCGGGAAGTCGTACCCGTCTAATGTGCATCACCAACTCGTTCCGCATAAGGGTTCCGCATAAGGATTGTCACGGTGATGCTAGCCTAGGCGACGCGTGTGGGGAATTCGCAATTGGCATGAGGGCCCCATTGGTGGACAGACACGTCTCCAAAGACGCATCTCGGAAGGCGTGAACGAGGCTCTTCATGAAGCACGCAAAGCTGTTGCAGATCTTGATCCCAATCCTTTTTCTGGTTTTCGTTCAACCGGTGGACAGTGCGGGATCTGCTGAGCAATCCCGGACGATACGCACACTGCTGACCGAACGCCTGGTCATCATGGAGCAGGTAGCCATGTTCAAGTGGAATGAGGGACTGCCGATCAACGACAAAGACCGCGAAGCGATCGTTCTTGAGAAGGCAATAGCCAGAGCTGTTGCCGAAGGCTTGGTACCAAAGCTCGCGACCCGGGTCATGACCGCGCAAATCGCCGCCGCAAAGGCTGTGCAACGCGAGCTGTTTCGCAGGTGGCGCGCGGAGGGGCGGGGAAAACATCCCGAGGTTCCAAACCTCGTAGCAGGCCTTCGCCCCAAGATCAGTCGACTATCGAGCGAATTGATTGCCGCACTCGTTGCGGCGCGCAACGATTTGGACGGTTGTCTCGCGCGACACGTCCTTAAATCTCCACCAGCCGAATTGGTGCAATTCCCCAAAGCATGGGTGCTCGCAATTGATGGCGCACTGGATGCTCTGCGCCCCTGTGACGGTCAATGAGAAGGTGAAAGTCCCCGTTGTCGACGGGTACGCCGATACTCCAAAACAGGCACAGCTTATCGGTCCCCAACTTATGCCGGTGCAGGCGGTAGCATTGCACCGTGCAGTCTGACTTCCCGATGTGGATAGGGGATGCTGATGCCGGATGCCTTCAATGCATCCCACAGCGCTAGATATGCGGCACCGCGAATATTCGTCAGGCCCTCCTCAGGATCGGCGATCCAGAAGCGAAGAACGAAGTCCAGGGACGACTCCCCAAAACCCACGATATGGCAAATCGGCGGCTGACGGTCGATAACCCGTGGCAGCTTCTCTATCGCCGCTGCAGCAATCTTTCGAACCTTGTGCGGATCACTGTCGTACGAAACCCCGAACGTGATTTCGAGTCGTATCGCTTTATCCGAATGCGACCAATTAATAACGCGGTCGGTGACGAACGTCTCATTTGGGATAAGGAACTCGACACCATCGCGCGTGACGACCGACACATATCTTGCCCTAAGAGACGTAATCCAACCGAAGGTCTCGCCGACGGTGATCACGTCGCCCGGCTTGATCGATCTGTCGATAAGAATAATGATCCCGCTGATTAGGTTCGACGCAACTTTTTGAAGTCCGAAGCCGATTCCGATCCCGACGGCGCCCGAGAAAAGCGCAAGTGTCGTAAGGTCGATATCCGTTGCCAGCAGAACGACGAGGAGCGCGCCAACAATCAGCGTGCCCTTGACGAGTTTGCTTAGAAGGACTTGCGCCGTCGGCGAAATCTCCAAGCCATGCCGAATTCTTTGTTCCAGGAAATCGCCGACGACACCCGCCAGCCAGAGAAGCACTGCAAGAAGAACGAGTGCCTTGCCGATCATCAAGAGCGACACACGAAAGTTGCCGACCGCAAAGGCGCTCCGGTCAAGAAACGCCAGCGTCTCCGGCAAAAAACCAATGATGTTAAGGGCAACTAGCGTCCAGGCGGCGACCGCAATGATTCTGCCGATCGAACGATTTCGGACAAGGCGTGAGGCAATAGAAATGATAACCCAAGCGGTGGCGAGGTTGGCGGTAACGGAGAGTAAGTAGCTTCGGCTCAGTCGTGTCAGCTCAGATAGAAGCTCTGAAGCGCACCAAAGCAGGATCGCAAAGATGATCCAGTCGAGGCGCCGAAGGAGCAATGCCAGGGCGCGGACAAGTCGCGGCTGACGATGGATGCGCCGCAACTGCTCCTCAAGTGGCGGTGTTAGCCAATGCGATGCAAGCTTCGCCAGCAAGTAGGCGAGCAATATGATAGCGAGCTGAACCGGCGTCCAGGTCGTGACGAGGCGTTCGAAATATGGGCTCAAGCTGTCGAACCACGCCGACAACCGCGTGCTCCAATCGGTGTTGACCGAGACGACAAGATCGTCGGTCATTTCACAGCACTCCTCTGCATCTCCGTTATGGAGCCACTCTCATTGGATGCCGGTTCATCGGTCTGCGCCTTGTTCTTCGCCGGACGAGCTTGGACGTGAAATGGGATAGGTTCGCATCACTCGGACCTAGATGATTTCATCCTCGTCGAAGAGCGGATCCGCGCCGAGTTGGGTCGCAAGACTGTCGATGGTTTCCTGAGCATTGTCGGACTTGCCGATACGAGCGATGTGAAACAACCCGTCGCCTTCGTTGACGATCGGCAGGTTCGTGCGGCCGATAATCAACCCTGTATCTCCTGCAATGACATCGGTTTCCGACTCCCCGAACGGATCGGAAATCATTCCCAGTACGTCGCCCATGGTGACTTCCTCACCGATCGTCTTAAATGTGCGAAGTAAACCGCCAGCAGGGGCTCGCAGCCAATTGCTAGAGGTCGACCGGAGCGGCGTGGCTCTCGGCTTGGCAATCTGTTTTCCGCTGACCATGCCGAGATGGCGCATGACCCGCAGAATCCCGCTCACGCCCGTCCTGACGGCGTGTTCATCGAAACGCAAGCCTTCGCCTGCCTCATACAATAAGATGTCGATATCCTTTTCCGTCGCCGCTTGCCGCAATGATCCGTCGCGCAATGCTGACATGAGGATCAACGGTGCCCCGAATGCTTCCGCCAAAGCTAGGGTGCTGGGTCTCCCGGCAACCACGCGTATTTGCGGAAGGTTTGTTCGGTGGATAGCCGCGGAGTGAAGATCGATCCCGACCTGGGAGCGAAACACAATCTCTTGAAGAAATAGGTTGGCGAGACGGGCGGCGAGCGAACCGGTCGAACTGCCTGGAAAGGAGCGATTTAGATCTCGCCGGTCGGGCAGATAACGCGAATGGTTCATGAAGCCAAAGGCATTGACAATCGGTACGGCAAGCAGGGTGCCTTTGAGGCTGGAAAGACTGGGTGCGCGTAGTAAGCGTCGCACGATTTCTACGCCAATAACCTCATCACCGTGAACCGCAGCGCTCACAAACATAGTCGGTCCCGGTCTATGACCGTGAACAACCTGAACGGACATCGTAACGGGTGTGTGGTCCGAAAGAACACTAACCGGCAGATCAACTGTCCGGCGCGCGCCGCTCTCAATCCGTTGTTCCCCAATCTCGAAGGGTGCGGATGCTCCCATCAACCCTTGCCTTTCGTCTTGGTCCGATTGGGCTTTGCGTCCTTTTCCAGAAACTCAATGATCTGCCCGGCGATATCAATTCCGGTGGCGTTCTCCACGCCTTCCAGGCCCGGCGACGAATTTACCTCCATGACGACGGGCCCGTGATTGGCACGGAGCATGTCGACGCCACATACGTTGAGACCCATCGACTTTGCCGCTCGAATGGCTGTCGAGCGCTCTTCAGGGGAAATCTTGATCCGCTCGGCGCTGCCTCCGCGGTGGAGGTTTGAGCGAAATTCGTCAGGAGCGCCCCTGCGCTGCATCGCCGCTATAACTCGACCGTTGATGACCAGCGCGCGAATGTCGGTGCCCCCGGCCTCCTTGATGAATTCCTGAACGAGAATATTGACGCGGGCACCCCGGAATGCCTCGATCACCGATTTTGCCCCGCGGCGCGTATCGGCCAGCACGACACCGATCCCTTGGGTCCCCTCCAACAGCTTGATGACCAGCGGTGTTCCCCCTGCCAGCTCCAAAACCTCTTCCGTCTGTTTGGGGTCGTACGCAAAAGTGGTGACTGGCAGTCCGATCCCATCGCGAGCCAGGAGCTGCATAGAACGCAACTTGTCGCGTGAGCGTCCGATGCCAACCGACTCGTTCAATGGAAATACGCCCATCATTTCGAACTGTCGCAATACGGCCAAACCATAGAACGTTACCGATGCGCCGATGCGTGGGATTACGGCATCGTATTGAGGCAGCTTCTCCCCGTTGTAGTAAACTTCCGGTCGACGCGATGCGATGTTCATGTAGCACCGCAAGGTGTCGACGATATCTAGCTGGTGTCCACGCGCTTCCGCAGCTTCCTTGATGCGCTTGTGAGAATACAGATTAGGATTGCGAGCAAGCATGGCGATTTTCATTTTTGGCTCCTAGGTATTGACCGTTCTTTCCCGACGGGTGGCGGGCCAATTGCCGGGTCCAGTTGTCCCGAAGACATTGGTGTACTCAAACCAGACACTCCACGTTTGCGCGGTGATCGTTTGTGAAGGTGTTGACACACATGATCACAAAGAAGCTGTCCATATCTAAGAGGACGTCGCCTTGCTCGACCATTGCTCTCGCCAGATCGCGAACGTCATCCTCTTAAAGTCTACGGCAGCCGGACTGAACGCTAACCAGCTTTGCCGCCACGCGGTACCGGCCAGCAGCCTTCCCGTGGAACGGCGGGTCGTTGAGCTCACAGAGCCGGTCGGGGGTATTCACCAGGGATTGGTCAAACCGCGCGATTGCCGGTGGGTAGCATTGACAATTTTTCTTGTCTATAGATAATATAGATATATCCATAGGCCTAACTATGTTTCTTGCGGTGCCGTCCCGGCCGATCGGCTGCACATCGAGTCGCAAATCGGATGGTTTTAAGGTTGAGTGATGCGGAAGGTCCATCGTCTGACGGACTTTGAGCAAGGGGGCGGTCTACGGCCTGTGATCCGACACCGAGCATTATTCCTTGTTGAGCCAACCCCGGCGGCAGCCGCTGCGATGCGAGGATGGGTTTCGGCGGGTCATGAAATTGCGGCGATATGGATCGGATACCGGTCAAAAAGTCGACTACTTCGTACCGATGCGCAACTGGCCAGAATGGCCCCTCAGTGGTCCGTCAAAGCCGTTGCAAGGGACCACGCCCTCGACGTTCGCCAGGTTCCGAGGCTCTCGACATGGGATCAACGGCTCGATGCAGTCCGCTCCGTCGAAGCGGATGTGCTCATAAGCGTCTATTTTCGATTTATAGTCCCAGCAGACGTCTTAGAAATCTATGGTCCCAATGCTGTAAACCTGCACCCGGCACCGTTACCTCGCTATCGCGGTCCCCATCCGATTGTTGCAATGATTTTGGATCGCTCCATCATGAGCGATGCAGCCATGACTCTCCATGTGATGTCACGCGAGTTGGATGCGGGCAACATAATCGCCCGCCAGCCTATTCGATTTCCAAAAAGTCGAAGCTTTACACGTTTAAGATTGGGCACCGCACGCGCCGGGCGATTGTTGATCGAAACAGCTTTGCCGAAATATCTCCAAGGCAAGATCATCGCTGAACCACAGCAAGAGAAACAGGCAAGTGTCGCCCGCGTGAACCATGATGATCTAGCGCTCGGTCCCCATCTAAATGTGGAAACCATTCAATGGCTCTGCGATATGATCGGCCAAAATTGGTTCCTGCGGGTCGCCACGATGCCTAAAATCGAAGTCGTCGGCTTCTCACGCAATCTCGGCCCACCGTCAGGCGCAGCCCCGAGGGTTGGACTTATGGCTATGGAAATGGATGTCGCTGACGCCCGAGTCCGCCTAGCACTTAGGCGGCGCTGGTCGAAGTTGGCGCGCAAACTACGCGAACTTGCAATCTATATCGACGAAAAAGACAGAGCCTGAATTGCCCTCGCTCTGGTGGATGGAATTTCCCCTACCAGGTCTTGTTTAAGCGCGCCGGTTCACCCGCATCGCAACCCTGCTTGCAACTGCTTTGGTGGTCCGGGCACTTCTTTGCGGAGCCCATGTATCCTTCGCGGGCCTCGAGCTTGGCGTAGCCGTCGTAACATTGCTGCAGGTAATCGTCGCACGTTGCTTTGCATTTGGCGATTTGCATCGCGGCGTCATCTGCCGATGCGGGAACACTGAACGCGAGTGCGGACAGCATGAGGAGTGCGGCTGTTGACCTGCCGATATACATGATCGCTTCCTTGGGGTTGGCCGAGGCCCGCACAACCTTGTCGGCTTCGGTTGGGTGTCGAACGCCTTCTGGGCGTTAGTGACATTCACGCAATCCGACACACTATCCGGAGTGCACCAAACCTCAAGCGCCTTGACCGCGTGGTCCGTGCCGAGGCGAAGTTGTCGCCAAGAAAGTCAAAACCGCGTTCGATCGCAAGCGGAGCAAATGTCCGCTGATGGGCCTGACGCCGAAA
>CAZUKP010000083.1:0-11475 GCA_964620915.1 uncultured Hyphomicrobium sp.
TCAGACGAGGAGTGCAGCAGGTTGGCATCGACCGAGAACGGCGCCTCACCGCGCTTGTCCTTGGCGATCGGGATCTGGTGCTTCTCGGCGAACGCGATCAGGTCCTCGCGGCTCTTGAATTCCCAATCGCGCCACGGAGCGATGATCTTTATGCCCGGCTCAAGCGCGTAATAGCTCAGCTCGAACCGCACCTGATCGTTGCCCTTGCCCGTCGCGCCATGACAAACGGCGTCTGCCCCCGTCGCCCGCGCAATCTCGATTTGCTTTTTGGCAATCAGCGGCCGCGCAATCGAGGTGCCGAGCAAATAGACGCCCTCGTAAAGGGCATTAGCGCGGAACATCGGGAAGACGTAGTCGGCTACAAACTCTTCACGCAGATCCTCAAAGAAGATGTTGTCTGGCTTGATGCCGAGCATCAAAGCCTTTTCGCGCGCGGGCTCAAGCTCCTCGCCCTGGCCCAGGTCGGCGGTGAAGGTGACCACCTCGGCCCCATAGGTTTCCTGCAACCACTTGAGGATGATCGATGTGTCGAGGCCGCCCGAGTAGGCGAGCACTACTTTCTTGATTGATTGATCGGCTTTGGACATCAGGGGTGACTTTCGCGGCAGCAGACACCATCGGCGGCGCACTATAGGGCGCCCGACCGGGGCTGCAAGGTCCGCCAATTGGTGCTCTTACGACTGCGATGAAGGCAGCGCTGACGCCGCGCGGCGTCAGGAGAAGCGAAAGGCGTTGAACATCGTGCTGATGTTGAACGGGACGAACGCTGCGAGCATCATCATCTCAGATGGCGGCCACGTCGGTGCGACAGCATGGCCGCCCTGCGACTGGTAGCTGGAGGTCGCCTGTTTGACCGAGGTGGCCATCGCATCGGCGGCATCCAACATCGCCGCGTTGGCTTCCGCGGTGGGCCACGCCACCGTGCGCGGCACGCCGGCCCCCATCATCATGGCGGCCATCGGCCAGACTGTCGGTGAGGGAGCGAATGGATTGAACGGAAACGCGCCGAACCAAGGGGCAAAGGGAAACGCAGGCGTACTTGAAGGCCTGGTGCTCGTCGTCGGTGGCGGCGGCATCCACATCTCAGCCATCATGGCGAATGGGTTCGGCATCGGCGTCGACCCGGCTTGGGCCATCGGCACTGGCCAGAACGGGTTGAACGCAGGAGCCTTGGGCGCAGCGCTGCGCTTTTCGGGCTGCAGGGCGTCCGTCCAGAAACTAAAAACCTGATCGGCAAAGTTCGCATAAGCGGCCGTCGTCGCCGCTGCGTAACCAAACGCCGCATCGGTACAGCTGCGTGAAAAACGAGTCTGGAGGTTGGTGTCGAGCATCGATCAGCCACCTGTTTGTCGCCCTTCAACAGTGTTCCGCACGACAGCATACAAGCCGCACACACCCGGAGGACCGACCTTCAATTATTTGAATATACTCTCTTTGTTGCGCTGCAACAAGAGAAATACCCGGCAGCCCGGAAAAGCATCGAAATGCCCAATCAGAGCGGTTTAGGCCGCCTGCTTTTCGGCGGTGTCGGGCTCTGACTCGTCATCGGCTTCACGAGAGAGCGCCTCATCGCCACGCCGCCCGCCTGCCCGGCGCCCGGCGGCCAGCCAGTAGGCGAAGCCTCCGAAGAACCCGACTGTCAGGAACGCGCGGAACGCGTAATCGTTGACGATCGTGGGCTCACCGCCAACCTCGGTCAGGTACTCCGCACCAAACCCGCCAAGCGCAATCGCAATGCCGACCAGTGCATAGTAAATCCACGAGCGCACGCTCAACCACTCACCGATGATGATGGCGAGGAGCGCCCACGGGAATGCGAAGATGGCCGAGTGGGTGGCTGCAAGCAGCGAAAGCATGCCGGCGCTCGAAAGACGTTCCGGTTGAACGTTTGACGGGAGCGATGCGATGTCGGCTGGCGTAACGACGAACGCGACAATGGCCACACCCGCAACCAGACAAGCAACGATGAAGCCGAAGAGTACTCGTACAAACGTGCCCAACTTAAGAACTCCGGGTTTCCGTGTTGACGCTGCAATCGAATTTACAGGGCCTAAGGCGTCCCTCTCAATGAAAAAAGCCGTTTCTTACTAACAAACTCCTTTCAGGCCGTGCGCCCCGCGATCAGCCAATAGATGAACCCACCGACAAATCCCGCGGTGCCGAACACCTGCCAGACGATCGGGCTCGGCAACACGAACTCTCCCGCCTCGCCTAATCCGGCCAGGAGCGGGATCGCCGCCAAGGCCGCTCCACCGCCGACGATATAGTAGAGCCCGGACCTGATGCGCCCGACTTCTCCTACGATCGCAACCAGAAGCGCTGGGATGATCGTAAGTCCGGTCGTGAGTAGTGCGCCCTGATTGACCAGCTCGAAAATGGCAAAGTAGTCGTCGCCGCCTTGTTGGGCCTGCTGATGCATCGCGCCCGTGATGCGCTCAAGACCCAAGCTGAGCACCACAAAGACCGACGCAATGGCCGCAATCAGCAAGGCCAGCGGCACGAGGATGATACGGCCGACAGTTCGCCAAAACACGCCTGTTAATCTCCCCCTTGACCCGTCTCAGTGACTGTGGCGGCCAACTTCGCCCGCTCGCTCGCCTTCACCTTTTGGCTGGCCGATTTGAGCTGGCCACATGCTGCAAAGATATCGCGCCCGCGCGGCGTGCGCACGGGGCTCGCGTAACCGGCGCGGTTGACGACCTCGGCGAAGCGCTCAATCTGCTCCCAGTCGGAGCACTCGTGCGGTGCGCCCGGCCAAGGGTTGAACGGAATAAGATTGATCTTGGAGGGGATGCCAGCCAGCAGCCGCACCAAAGCGCGTGCCTCCTCAAGACTGTCATTCACCCCCTTCAGCATCACATACTCGAAGGTGATGCGCTTGGCGTTCGAGAGCCCGGGATAATTGCGGCACGCGTCCATCAGCTCAGCGATTGGGTACTTGCGATTGATGGGAACCAGCTCGTCTCGAAGTTCGTCGCGCGTGGCATGCAGGGAAATGGCGAGCATGGTACCGGATTCCGCGCCCCAACGCCCGATCTCCGGCACGATGCCCGACGTCGACAGCGTGATACGTCGCCTTGAGACAGAAAGCCCTTCTCCGTCCGCTGCGACCTCCATCGCTTCTTTTACGTTCTCAAAATTGTAGAGCGGCTCACCCATGCCCATGAGCACGATGTTCGTGATCTTGCGCTCGGTATCGGGAAGCAGGCGTCCATCGCCGGGCGGTTCGGCTCCAGTCCAATCCCCAATGCGATCGCGCGCAAGCAGGATCTGCCCGACAATCTCTTGAGCCGTCAGATTGCGCACCAGCCGCTGCGTGCCCGTGTGGCAGAACGTACAGTTGAGCGTACAGCCGACCTGACTTGAAATGCAAAGCGTCCCGCGGTCGGGCTCGGGTATGAAGACGGTCTCAATCTCGGCCGCCCGCATCTCTGTTTCGCGCTTGGGCAGCCTCAGCAGCCACTTTCGCGTTCCGTCCACCGAGATCTGCTCACTGACGATTTCAGGCCGCTCCAGTGAGTAATGCGCTGCTAGCGTCGCGCGCAACTCTTTGGAGACATCACTCATGGCTGCGAAATCGGTCTGCCCGCGCGCGTAGATCCAGCTCCAAAGCTGGCTTGTCCGCATGCGCAGGCGCCTTTCTGGCACACCTACGGCGGCAAGCGCCGACGAAAGGCCCTCACGCGTGAGGCCCGCCATTAAGGGCTTTACCGGTGTCGTCACGGCCGACTCTGGGGACGTTGCCGGCTGGGGATCGAGCAAAAGAGCCATTTGAACCAGAAAAATGAGAGCTAGAAGTTTGAGCCCTATCTAGCGACTCTTTTGCCCAACTGAAAGGCGGCCATGAAACAGCGGTGGCGCCAAGTGTTCGAGACACTTGGCGTCCACCGTGCACATCGACGGAGGAGGTCGTCATTGAAGGGGCTCTAAGCCCAATAAAGACAGGCTCGCGACGGTAACTCGCCGTCACATACGCATCACAAGGGCGAACCTGCCCTAAGCAGCCGGCACCCACCTGCCCGCGACAAAGCCAAATGCGACGGCATCGGGGTGTAGCTTCGCGGACTGTTGCAGCTCTTTGGCTGCTTCGACGTCCGCAGATTTGACGACAACGGCCGATCTGGCCGCGTCCACTTGGTTGTGGAATCCGTTCAGCAGGATCACCCGCTTGCCTCGGACCTCAATCTTGGGACATGCCATGCGTTACCTCCCGGTAGCACCAGAACCGCGGGCATAAGGAAACGCGAAACTACTCCATCACTCTTGACCACCACGATGGCGGCCGCCCACGGCGATGGATCCACCTACAACACTCACTATACGTATCTTTCCAGCAACAGGAAATAACTTTCCGTTACAAGATTGCAAAAAAGTGTTGACAGAGCATCAGTTTATGTTCGCAAGCGCACAAACTTTGACTCGCAATCTCGATCGATCTGCGCCGAGAGTTCGATTGAAGAAACGAGCGATGCCCGGTCATTCGGCCGACGCTCATCGCGCTCAGCACGAAGAGCCATACGCCATGACAACGACCACGATATGACACGCGGCCGATGTGGGACAATTTCTTGGCCTCGGCCGGTGGCCGATAGCACCGCGACCCAATCTACAAAATGAACTTCGATAAATCCGCGTTCTTGGCTAGATCGCCGACGCGATCATTGACATAAGCCGCGTCGATCGCAACGGACTGCCCGCCACGGTCAGATGCTTCGAACGAAATCTCATCCAGCACCCGCTCCATCACGGTCTGTAAGCGACGCGCACCGATATCCTCAACAGTGGAATTAACCTGAACGGCCGCGTCGGCAATCGCGTCGACCGCATCGTCGGAGAACGTGAGCGCCAGGCTCTCTGTCGCCATCAGCGCCATATATTGCTTGATGAGGCTTGCCTCCGGTTCAGTAAGGATGCGGCGGAAGTCCTCGCGCGTCAGCGGCCTCAATTCCACCCTGATGGGAAGACGGCCCTGCAACTCCGGCAACAGATCGGAGGGCTTGGCCACATGAAATGCTCCCGACGCGATGAACAGCACGTGGTCGGTCTTCACCGGACCATACTTTGTCGAAACCGTCGTGCCTTCGATCAGCGGCAACAGATCGCGTTGCACGCCTTCGCGTGAGACATCCCCGCCAACCCGGCCAGCCTCGGCGCGCGAACAGATCTTGTCGATCTCATCGAGAAACACGATGCCGTTGTTCTCAACCGCGTCGATCGCCTCCCCGACGATCTGCTCGGTCTCGATCAGCTTGTCGCTTTCCTCCGCAATCAGGAGGTCATGGCTGTCGGCGACGGTAACGCGTCTCGGTTTGGTGCGCTGACCAAACGCTTTGCCCAGCATCTCGCCGATATTGACGGCACCAATCGAAGCACCGGGGGCGCCGGGCAGCTCAAACATCGGCATCCCGCCGCCGGTATCGGCCACCTGAATTTCGATCTCCTTGTCGTTGAGTTCTCCCGCACGCAGCCGCTTCCGAAAGGCTTCCCGCGTGGCCGGCGCTGAACCCGCGCCCACCAATGCATCAAGCACGCGTTCTTCGGCGTTCTTTTCGGCGCGCGCGCGCACTTCCTTGCGCTTTACATCCTTGACGAGCGCCAGTGCGACCTCCACGAGATCACGGATGATGCTTTCGACGTCACGCCCGACATAACCGACCTCGGTGAACTTGGTCGCTTCGATCTTGATGAACGGCGCGGCGGCGAGCTTTGCCAGGCGGCGAGAGATCTCGGTCTTGCCGACACCCGTTGGGCCGATCATCAGGATGTTCTTGGGCAGAACCTCCTCTTTCATTTCGCCTTCGAGCTGCTGTCGGCGCCACCGGTTGCGCAACGCGATGGCGACGGCGCGCTTGGCATCGTTCTGACCGACAATATAGCGATCAAGTTCGGAGACAGTCTCGCGCGGCGAAAAGTGAGTCATTAAACGACCGGTCCTAATGTTCTGAGACGAATTTCAGGCCGACGATGCACACGACGAGCCCTGTGAGAAACGCAATTCGAAGCGGCGTGACCGCCTCCCCAAAGGCCATCACCCCCAGGGCTGCTGTGCCTGCCGCGCCAATGCCTGTCCACACCGCATATGCCGTCCCAATTGGCACGGTGGCGATAGAGCGGTTGAGAAAATAAAGGCTGCCAAACCCGAGAACGATCAGCCAAATCGTTGGCCACAAGCGGGTCATTCCATCCGTATAGCGGTAGACGGTCGTCGCGGAGACTTCCAGCACGCCGGCAAGCAGCAGGTACACCCAGGCCATCTAACGCATACTCCATTCTCAACCCAACAGGCTAACGGCTGGACGACAAGCTCTCGACGACCACTTGCGTGTTTGTGTAAACGCAGATGTCGGCGGCAATCGCCATCGCCTTCTTAGCGATCGCCTCCGCGTCGAGCGGTTGTTCAACCAAGGCGCGCGCGGCTGCAAGGGCGAAGTTGCCGCCCGAGCCGATGCCCATAACGTGACCTTCTGGCTCAAGCACGTCACCGTTCCCAGTCAGAACAAGCGTGGCCTCGCGGTCCGCAACCAGCATCATGGCTTCCAGACGCCGCAGGTAGCGATCGGTCCGCCAGTCCTTGGCAAGCTCCACGCACGCACGCGTCAACTGCCCGGGATATTGCTCGATCTTGGACTCCAGCCGCTCAAACAGGGTGAAGGCGTCAGCGGTCGCCCCGGCAAAGCCCCCGATGACATCGCCCTTGCCCAATCGGCGCACCTTGCGGGCATTGGCTTTGATGACCGTATCCCCGAAACTCACCTGGCCGTCGGCGGCAATAACCACCATGCCGTCTTTGCGCACGGTCAGCACTGTCGTCCCGTGCCAAGACGCAGGATCAGACGGGTTTGGTGCCGATGTTCGCATTGCATTTGCATCCAGATTTGAAGCTAAGGAGGGGGCAATTACCGGCGCTTTAAGAGGCGCTGCGCTAGTATGGCTGCGTTCAAGCTGATAAACGCTCGGTTTCGGCGACGCAAGCGATGGCAAAGAGGATCGATTTGAAGCGGCAAGCCACCATTTCACGCAAGACCAAAGAGACCGATATCGAGGCAACGGTCGATCTCGACGGATCGGGTGCGTTCGACATCACGACCGGAGTTGGTTTTCTGGATCATATGTTGGAGCAGCTCGCCCGCCATTCAATGATCGATATTACTTTGAAGGCCAAGGGCGACCTCCACATCGACTTCCACCACACGGCCGAGGATACCGGAATCGTGCTTGGTCAGGCCGTCGCCAAGGCCTTGGGCGACAAGAAGGGCATCACCCGCTATGCGGACGTGCACTTGCCGATGGACGACACTCTGACGCGGGTCGCCGTCGACGTCTCCGGACGGCCATATCTGGTCTGGTCCGTCGACTTCACCAAGCCGAAGGTCGGCGAGATGGACACGGAGCTTTTTCGCGAGTGGTTCCAGGCGTTCGCGCAGAATGCTGGCATCACGCTCCACGTTGCCAACCTGACGGGCGAGAACAACCACCACATTGCCGAGACTTGCTATAAGGGCCTGGCCCGCGCCTTGCGGCGTGCGATCGAACTCGACCCGCGCCAAGGCGAACGCGTCCCTTCCACCAAGGGTACGCTTGCCGGGTAGTTGTGTTGCCGTCGATTATCTGGAGTGCGCCCGCTTGGTCGTCTTCACCGTTCACGAGCCGCCCAATCCCCCAGCCGATCTCATCGACCGGGCGGAAAAACTCGTCTTCATCAAAGACCGCTTCTTGTGGCTGGCGGCACTCTTTCCCGCGATCTGGCTTCTCTTTAAAGGCCTGTGGCTGGAGTTCGTGCTCTTTGTTGCGGTGGTCTCGATCATCGCTTGGGGGCTACCCGAACTCGGCTTCACGCCGATGGTCACCGGAATTGTTCTCGTCGCAATTCAAATCTTGTTCGGCTTTGAGGCGGGCAACGTCCAACGCGCAGCACTTTCACGCCGCGGCTGGCACATGGTTGGTAGCGTCAGCGGACGCAATGCCGGAGAGTGTGAGCGCCGTTTCTTCCAGGCATGGTTGCCCGAGCAGAAGACGACGCCAATAGAAACTGGTCCCACGCCGCGCGCAAACCGGCCCGTTTCCTCATGGGGCCAAATGGGTTGGGGGCAGGCCAAGTCTGCACTATCGCGCTGGCGCCGCGGTGTTGGGGCAAGGGCCTAAGACCGCCATGCAACGCGTCGCCATCATCGACTACGGCTCCGGCAACCTTCACTCCGCAGCCAAGGCCTTCGAGCGTGCCTCACGCGAGAGCGAAGCAAACGCGCAAATCCTCATCACGTCCGAGCCGCAACAAGTCGCAAGCGCTGATCGCATCGTCCTGCCCGGCGTTGGTGCATTCGCGGACTGTAAGCGCGGGCTCGAAGCGGTGCCGGGCCTACGCGACGCAATCGATACCGCTGTGAGAGCGCACAGTCGACCCTTCCTCGGGATCTGTGTGGGTATGCAGTTGATGGCAACGCGCGGGCTCGAGTTTGAGGTCACGGATGGCTTCGGCTGGATCGCTGGAGAGGTGCGCCCCATTAAGCCAAACGATCCGGCCTCGAAGATTCCGCACATGGGCTGGAACACGCTTGACGTGATCAATCCACATCCGCTGCTTTCCGGCATCAAAACCGGAGAGGGCGGGCTGCACGCCTACTTCGTGCACTCCTACCACCTCGTGCCGGAAGATCGCGCGGCCGTCGTGGCGCAGACAGATTACGGTGGGCCTGTTACGGCGATGGTTGCAAAAGACAACATGGCGGGCACGCAGTTCCACCCTGAAAAGAGTCAGACGCTCGGCCTGAAACTGATCGCCAATTTCCTCAACTGGCAGCCTTAGCGCTCCGGCCTTCATATATGGGAGGGCGCCGCGAAGCGGATGAAGCGCGCACGGCAACTGCTCCGTTTGAAGAACAAACGCCCTCCCCGCGGTGGGGAGGGCGCAAGGTCGACCAAGAGAGAGAGGTCGAGGGTATCCAGCTATGGATGTCAGAACCGATCAGCAAGCCTCTGCAAGCGGCAACTCGTTCTGCTCGCCGGGGCGCGGGTGCGGATGGGGAAATGCGATAAGGTTGGTCTCTTCGGCAGTCTCGATGGGAGCAACGCGTTGGCGGAACCAGCGCAGTGCGGTGTTCGTCAAAACCGCGTCGTCCTTCACGGACTGGATCAACAGACCGTCCTCGGAATCGAGAACGGAGGACAGCAGAGCCTCGATCGCTGATTCGCGCACCTTGGTCTTCACGTACCAGGTCTGATCGAGCGGACGGGCCCAGGACTTGCCTAAAGACATGATCGCCTGGGCGACGACGTGCTTGTTCACATGGGGCTTTGCGAGATCGTAGGAGATGATGAGCGTGCGCATGGCGGTACCTTCCTGAGCTGAGGCTACACAGGGGAGAAACGCTGGCACTTGCCCCCAATTTCGGTCGTTCGGGCTAAAGAGAACGTAGGAAGAACATGCCACGAATCACTGGGCTTGTCCACAGTTTGTTCTCCTCTCGTTCTATTTTGTGTTCCCGTCGCTCGACGACGGTGCGGTGGCCCCAGGTTGCAGGATCACTCAAACAGGGAGAGCTGATCGGGATGGGCGGTGCGTTCAATGCGCTGGTGGGGACCATAGTCGACGCGATCGACGAGCGTTGGGTAGCGCGCGCGAAAGATCTCAAGCGCTTTGTCCCGCGCACCGGGAAACTTCGCCTCCTCCCAGATTTCGTAGAGGCGGCGCGGGTCGCAGCCGTAACGGCGAATGAGATCGCGGCGCCGGATGCGCAACCAGCGTGCTATCCATATATCGACCGCGTCGGCCTCGTTGAGCGGACGAGGCGTCGCTGGTGGTCGGGGATCGGTTAGAATTACGAAAGCCATCACAGAGTACAACACGCCAACGCCGACATTGACTTCACGAGCCAGGGCTTCTCTATCGGCGCTAAAGCAAGCAAACTCATGGCTAAGGTTGTCACCGCCACTTTAGCTCTTTTCCCATCGAGGCACCCTTGATCCTCTTTCCAGCGATCGACCTTAAAGACGGCAAATGCGTTCGCCTGAAGCTTGGCGAGATGAACGAGGCGACCGTCTTTAACGACGATCCGGCAGCGCAGGCGAGAACCTTCGAGCAGCAAGGCTTCAAGTATCTGCACATGGTCGATCTCAACGGCGCCTTCGAAGGCCACCCCGTCAATGCCGATGCAATCGAGGCCATCCTCGATGCCATCTCGATCCCGGCACAGCTTGGGGGCGGCATTCGCGACTTCGAGACGATCGAGATGTGGCTGTCGAAAGGGGTGGCGCGCGTCATTCTCGGCACCGCCGCCGTACGTAACCCAGATGTCGTGGTGCGGGCGTGCAAGAACTATCCTGGACGGATTGCCGTCGGCATAGATGCGCGCGGCGGCAAGGTCGCTGTCGAAGGGTGGGCGGAAACATCTCATGTCACGACCACCGAGCTTGTGAAGCGCTTCGAGGACGTCGGCGTCGCTGCGATCATCTATACGGACATCGACCGCGACGGCATCATGAAAGGCCTCAACTTGCCAGCCACGGCCGAAATTGCGAGTTCGACATCGATCCCCGTGATTGCGTCCGGCGGTATGGCCTCGATTGAAGACGTCAAAGCGCTGATGCGTCCCGAATATGCAATGCTCGAGGGTGCTATTGCCGGCCGCGCACTCTACGACGGCCGTCTCGACCCCCAAGACGCATTGGCACTCATGTCTTCGTCCTGAGGCTCGCCAAACACCGTGCTCAAAACTCGCATCATTCCCTGCCTCGACGTGAAGGACGGACGCGTCGTCAAGGGCGTCAACTTCGTCGATCTTATCGATGCCGGCGATCCGGTCGAAGCCGCCGCCGCATATGATGAGGCCGGCGCCGACGAGCTGTGCTTCCTCGATATTACCGCCAGCCACGAGGATCGCGACACGATCCTGCACGTCGTCGAGCAGACGGCTGAGCGCTGCTTCATGCCGCTGACCGTCGGGGGCGGAGTGCGAACGATCGAGGACATCGCGCGGTTGCTCAATGCCGGCGCCGACAAGGTCTCGATCAACACCGCCGCCGTCAAGAACCGGCAATTCGTGAAAGAGGCCTCGGAAAAGTTCGGCGCTCAATGCATCGTCGTCGCGATCGACGCCAAGAAGGTGTCACAGCCGGGCGAGCCCAACCGTTGGGAGATCTTTACCCACGGCGGACGCAATCCAACGGGCATCGATGCCATCGAATTTGCTAGGGAGGTCGTCGCGCTGGGCGCCGGAGAGCGAGCGGAACTCGTGCGTGAGTGACGCTTTGGTCAGGACCATTACAGGAGCAACAAACATGACGACCCGTGATCCGCGATCCTCCCATCAAACCACGTCGCGCCGCCGGTTTCTTCAAGTCTCGGGGGCCTTGGCCGGGGCGGGGCTGGTCGCCCCGCTCTCCTTGGCACGCAGCGCCCATGCCGCCGGAAGCGACGTGATCAAGATCGGCCTGATCGGGTGCGGCGGCCGGGGCTGCGGCGCGGCTGCCAACGCCATG
>CAZUKP010000084.1:0-11389 GCA_964620915.1 uncultured Hyphomicrobium sp.
TGCCGTTCTCGTTGACGAGATCGTCCTCGATCGACTGGATGAAGCAGGCGTGCGGTTGGGGGTGCTCGTAGGCGGATTTGGAGACGGTGAGCCGGCCGGTCTCATGATCGACATACATATGACCTTGGCCGGGGCCATCGATTCCATAGGCCCAATGCAAGCCTGTGTTGAACCACTGCGGGCTATTGGGCGCCGCCATCTGCATCGCCAGCATGTAGCGGTGCTCGTCATAGAAGGCGCGAGCATCTTCCTCGGTCGTGAAGTAGCCGCCCTTCAGGCCCCAATAGGTCCACGTCCCGGCGAGCCGGTCGAAAACCTGACGCGCTTCTGACTCGCCGCCATATCGTTCCGCCTCGGGCAGCTCGGCGAGCGCAGCCTCGTCGGCCACGGACCGCCAGGCCCAAGAGGGGATTTGCGTCTCCTCGACCTTCTTGAGCCGCTGTGGAACACCGGCCTTGCGGAAATACTTCTGCGCAAGGATGTCAGCGGCGACTTGGCTCCAGTGCTCGGGAACAAGCAAATCGTCCAGACGAAAGACGATCGAACCGTCGGGGTTCTTGATCTCGCTGGTCGCGCGGCGGAATTTTATTGAGTCGTATGGCGACTTGTCGGCTTGCGTGAAGCGCCGCGTGATCTTCATCAGAAGGCCCCCGTATCGTCGATGTGGTTTCTTGCACGCCGACGAGAAACGAGATGGCGCAGCGATTATGACGTAATTCAACTCCGCGGCTCCCTCAGCCGCAGGCACACAATCTCCCCGAGGCGCAAAACGACCGTTTCCGCCTGTGTCGTACGCATTGTCTGGATTGGGTCGTATGGACCCGAAACTTCAACTCGGATCCACGATCCCCCGGATGAATTGACACACCGTTCCGAGGCACTCGTGGCAACGCAGATTACATTCACTCAAACTCGCTGATTCGTGGCCCTGAGCCAAAGGTTTTGTATGTTGTCCATCACACCCATACTAGATGTAGATGGACCTCGGAAAACACCTGGAAACGTTGTGGAACTTTTGTGACCGAAAATTCGAAACTGACCGGTGTTCCGGGCTTCCATGACGGTTGTGGACAAACGTCCTCAAGGCGCTCTGTCTCAAATAGAGTATTTCGATTCCAGGCATCACGGCTGTTGCGCATCTGCCGCGGTCGTGAGGAACTGGACAGATCGACCAGCGCTCCGCTATGCGAGAGCGAGGAACACGCCAACAAACGGGCCCCAGCGATGAGCATTCTGAGCGAAATCTTCACCTGGTGGCAGGGCAATACCTGGGGAACACGCGTCACAATCTGGAACCAGGGCCGGTTCGTCGGCGATGATGCGTTCGGCAACCGGTACTATGAGCAGAAGAAAGGGGTAGGGCCGTTGGGCCGCCCGCGCCGCTGGGTCACCTACAAGGGCCTCGCCGAGCCCTCCAAAGTTCCGGCCGATTGGCATGGTTGGCTACACTACACAGTCGATACGCCCCCGACCGAGGAAGCGTACAGGCCACAGCCTTGGCAGAAGCCGCATCTCATGAACATGACGGGCACAGCGCAAGCCTACCGCCCGCCCGGCTCGATCCTGGAAAGCGGCGTGCGGCCGAAGGCTACGGGCGACTACAAACCCTGGAAACCGGATCAGTGAACCGCCAGGACGCTGCTATTCGGTGTCCAACTTCGGCCCAAGTCTGCGATCAGTGAGACTTCGATGAACTTCTGGCGCCATTACCTGAGCGCGACATTCGCACTGTTCCTTGCGGGCCTTGTTGCGGGGCTATGCGGCGGCGGTGCGGCCAGGGCGGAGCGTATGGAGAACGGCACGGCAGTCTTTGCCGCGCTTGATAAGGTGACGGCACGGATATCTAAGCTCAATGTTCCGCTGAATGAGACGGTCGAGTTCGGTGCACTGAAGGTGACCCCGCGCGTGTGTTATTCGCGTCCCCCCACCGAGGCACCCAAGACAACCTCATTTGTTGAGGTTGATGAGATCCAGCTCGACGGGAACGAAAAGCGCATCTTTAGCGGCTGGATGTTTGCCGAGAGCCCCGGCCTCAATGCGGTCGAGCATCCCGTCTTCGACGTGTGGCTGACGGATTGTATTGAGCCGAAGGGACCTGTTGCACAGACAGGCTCCAATATGCCGCCCCCCGACGCATCTGGCGAAGCGCCTCCAGTACAGCCGTTCGAGTTTGCGCCGCCACGCCGCCGCGTTCGTCGGTGAGCTGACGGTCGCGCGGCAGGCCCCCAATTCTGCGTTCACAAGCCATTGATGTAGATCGCTCGCTTGCCGGAATTGTCCTGGCAGTACTTCTACTTGCGCCACCACTGTAAGGAGGCATTCACTAAGTGTTGAGGGTGCACTTGGGAACTTTAGGCAATGATAGGATATAACAGTAACGTTGGGCGCCCCGGCGGGCGCCAATAGCGCGTCAATAAACACTCACCTGGAGAACGAACCATGATTTCTCGGTTTGCAATGATCCTCAGCCTCGTTATGGCTGCTGGTGCGATTCTGGTCTCGGAAGGTGCCATGGCTGATGTGAAGAGCACAGCGGTCACCCCGGAAGTGATGGCGAAGATTAACCCTGACAATGATGGAACGGTGGATCTTGCCGAAGCCAAGAAGGCGGGAGCTGCCATGTTCGAGCAGCTCGATCCTGACGATGATGGGACGCTGGATTTGAACGAGCTCAGCGGCCGTATCACCAAAGACGAGTTTGAAGCCGCCAATCCTGACAACGATGGGACGCTTGATCTTGAGGAGTACATGGCTCTAATCGAGAAGTATTTTAAGGCCGCCAATCCAGACAATGACGGCACGCTCGACGAAGCCGAACTCAAGACGCCGGAAGGTCAAAAACTTCTTGCTCTCATTGTTTGATTAGGGCTTCGCAGGTGCTATACGGATACTAGGCGAGATCGGGCTATCACGGACCCTTGAGGGCGGTTGCCACGCTCCCTTTTAGGGTCCGCTCCCGGTCTCGTTTTTTTTGTTTGCTACCGTTCAGGCTCGTTCGTTCAGAAGCTTGGCCGCACGCGGGGCGAAGTAGGTCAGCACACCGGCTGCTCCCGCCCGTTTGAACGCAAGCAGGCTCTCCAACATCACCTTGTCACCCTCAAGCCAGCCCTCTTTGGCCGCCGCCTGCAACATCGCGTACTCGCCTGAGACTTGGTACGCGAAGGTTGGCACGCCAAAGGTTTCGGTCACCCGGTGCAAGATATCGAGATAGGGCATCCCTGGCTTGACCATCACCATGTCCGCACCCTCAGCGAGATCGAGTGAGATCTCCCGTATTGCTTCATCCGAATTCGCCGGGTCCATCTGATACGAGCGCTTGTCGCCGATGACCTGTGAGGAGGTAAGCGCGACCGCAGAGCCGACGGCATCGCGGAATGGACCATAGAAGGCCGAGGCATACTTGGCTGCATACGCCATGATCTGTGTGTTGGTATGCCCATTGGCTTCCAGGGCTGCGCGGATAGCGCCCACGCGCCCATCCATCATGTCAGATGGTGCCAGAATGTCGGCGCCGGCATCAGCCTGCACGAGAGCTTGGCGCACCAGTACGTCGAGCGTGGCGTCGTTTTCGATTTCACCATTGCGCAGCAGCCCGTCATGGCCATGGCTCGTGTAGGGGTCGAGTGCGACATCGAGAATGACGCCGATCTCGAGTTTTGCTTCCTTGATCGCTCGCGTAGCCTGGCACACGAGGCTATCGGGGTTCCACGCTTCACCGGCGTCTTCCGTTCGCCGCTTTGGATTGGTGTTGGGGAAAAGTGCGAGGGCAGGGATGCCGAGCTCGACCGCCGATTCGGCTGCGGCAACGACGTTGTCGATGGTGAGACGCTCGACGCCGGGCATCGATTCAACCGGCACGCGCTGGTTGCGACCCTCGATTACGAACAACGGCCAGATCAAGTCGTCGGTGCTGAGGCGGTGCTCGGCAACGAGCCGTCGCGACCAACTCGTGCGCCTGTTGCGTCGCATGCGTACGTGCGGGAAGGCACCCGGCGACGGCCTGTTGCCGGCACTCTGGGTTGCGTCAACAGGACGGTCGGCGGTTGGCATCCGCCCCGCTCGAAAGTGCGATGTCATGCGTTTTGCGTTCCTGGATCTCGAAAGTCGCAGCAACATTCACCGGATCGGACCCTGTTTGGCAAGGGCGGGACATGACCTGCCGCTGATCAGGGTTAGTCACAAATTTTCTTGTATTTGCGCTCCGCCATATCGACGTGAAAGTGATTGCGGTGCGCTTCGTTGGCTTCCGGCCCGAGCGTCGTCCCGAAAATGCGACAGGCAGCGTCGTGGACGTCCCGCAAAAACCGGGACCCTCTCGTAGTAGCTGCGCTGGGGATTTGCAGACTGATGGCCTCGATCTTGGCCGTGCGCGCGGCCTTGCGGCTCAAAGGAGAATTTGGGCCACCGAGTTCGCCAGCGCTCGCGTTGGGCTTCGTGTCGTGGGCCTGCACGGCCGTATTGCCAGGCACGTTTGCAGCAACCTTCTGAACGAGGCTGCCCTTGTTTGTCTTGGACGCATCTGCGGTTTGCGCCAACGCCATCTGTGCTTCGGCCTTCGCTTCAGCGACATGCTTGGCGATATCGCGCTGGGTCAGACCCCAATCTGCCAAAACGCGCATGGGACGCACATTCGTGGTCGCAAACCCGCGGATGTCGAGTGCGTTGGCGAAGCTGTGCTCGCTCAGCCTGTTCTTCACCCGGCCAAATGAGCCACGGCACGAATAGTCGCTCATGACCTCGACCGTTGTGACCGTGGCACCTAAGTGTTTCTTGGCGAGAGGCTGGACGTCGCCGACGATCCACTTGGAGAGTGCTGCTGCCATTTTGCAATTGACGAGCGCTGGCGGAGAAAATTTCACCTTCGATGTCTTACCCAGGCTGACCAGACGAATGGGAGCGGCACTGCCGCATTTCCCCTTCTTGAATGGCAGCTCTGGGATCACTTCGGCATCGATCGTCTTGAGCAGGGCTGCACAACGGGCTTGCGCAGCGGCAATCTCCGCAGGCTGCCACACGTCCGGTGGCGGCTCGGGCGCGGCTGCCTGCTCGGTTTCAGCCTTAGCGCCCTTTTGGGCGTTCTTGCGCACCGGGAGTGGGGGGATGGGCTCTTGGTCCGCGTTTGCATTTGCGTTCATACTGGATGTGCTTTTGCGGCGCCCCGGCTTGCTGCTGGTTGCAGATTTAACCGCTGACCACAATGCGCGTGCAGAGTCCTCGATTGGATCGGCGCCTGCGCTCGGTGGTCCCCCACCTAAGAGGGTCAACCCCGCCAGCCCTGCTGCCAACCCCTTCCGCAACATTCTTCTGGTCTCCCGCGACGTTAACGACATGCATGGCTGGAGCAAACAGCCTGTTGGAAAACTCGAATCGAGCGGGCAAGTTTCATCACGTTTACCGCCAGTGTATAGGTCGAATATGGTCCAATTGATGGTTTCGAGGGCCGCCTCAGTCCCCTGCGAGGAAGATGCTGTGAAGCAAGACGTCATGAGCGCGAACGATCCTGAAAAGAGCGATCCCCAGCAAGAGCCCGCCAACGACCTCACGATCGAGGAGCAGGGATCGCTGGCTATTATTACGCTCAATCGCCCGCGCGCCCTCAATGCGCTAAATATGGCAATGCGCGCTGAGTTGGTTAAGGCCTATCCGCGCTTTGCGCGTAATCCTCGAATCTATGCGGCCGTCATTCAATCATCTCATCCCAAAGTCTTTTGTGCGGGTGGCGACGTCCGAGAACTTGTCGCTCTTGGCCGGGGGCAACCTGAGCTGGCACGCCGAGCATTCGCTGACGAGTACAGTCTCGACTGGCTGCACGAGTGCTTTTCCAAACCCACAATTTCGCTGATCGATGGCCCAGTGATGGGTTCAGGAGTTGGCATCACGATTTACGGGACACATCGTGTGGCGGGGGAAGGGTATCGCTTCGCAATGCCCGAAACGGCAATAGGTCTTTTTCCAGACGTGGGCGCTGCCTATACGCTATCCAGAATGCCGAATGAAATCGGCATGTACCTCGGCCTGACGGGCCGGTCCATCGGGCCGGCTGATGCCTATGCGCTCGGCCTCGTCACGCACTGCATCCCTCGGGAACGGTTTGAGGAGATCAAGGCTGCGCTCGTAGATACTTGGCCGGTCGATCCTCTTCTCGATGATCGCAACGTCGATATGGGACCGTCTGAGCTAGAACCCTATGCTGCCCGGATCGCTTGGTGCTTTTCGGCCTCAAGCCTTGAGGAGACGATCGAGCGGCTCGGTGCTGTGGAGGGACCGGATCAGGATTGGGCGCGAGGCGTTATTGCCGACTTACGCAAGCAATCACCCTTATCGCTGAAGGTCACCCACCGCCACATCCGCGAGGCGCGAAGTCTCGACATTCGCGAAACGCTTCAGGTCGATTACCGGCTCTCATGCCGGTTCATTGAAGGTCACGATTTCTATGAAGGTGTGCGCGCGGCGCTCATCGACAAAGATGGAGCGCCAAGGTGGCAAACGGACCGTCTCGAGGCCGTCACAGCGGCCATGGTCGAGGGTTATTTTGCTACCATGGGTTGCAACGAACTCGTGCTACCGACCCGAGCGGACATGCAACTCGCGCGGGTCTGATGATCGCGGTGTCCCTAAATGCGACAGTTGCCGAAAATCGAGCTCGTATGGTGCTTTAGTCCAACTGCGCTTTGATCCAACTTGATATAAGAATATTTGCACTAACAAGATTCAGATTGAATTCAGTTTCGTGCTTTATCTTTTTGCGACGTACGCGGAACGAGAAAAGCACAGAGTGATATAAGGCTAGTGTAGTCATGAGTGGAACTCTTGATGTGGCGCGCCAACCGACTCGAGCAAAAGACGAAGCCATCGGAGATGAGTATCTTCAGTCCCTTCAATTGATCGAGCGGCTTCACCGGCTCTTGCTCGACGTCATAAAGGACGAGTTTGATCGCCTTGGCGGCGCCGACATCAACAGCGTGCAGGCACTCCTGCTTTATAACGTGGGCGATAGCGAACTTACGGCAGGTGAGCTTAAGACGCGTGGCTACTATCTCGGCTCTAACGTCTCCTACAACCTAAAGAAGCTCGTTGACATGGGCTATCTGCACTACAAGCGCTCGGAAACGGATCGGCGCAGCGTACGTGTGAGCCTTACCGAGAGTGGGAAGGAAGCCTGTCGGACCGTCGAGAAACTGTTCCAGCGCCAGCTCGCCACGGTGCACTCGGTCGGCGAAATCTCGGAAGAAGATTTCCGGATACTCAACCGCGCTCTCGTTCGTCTTGAGCGCTTCTGGTCCGACCAGATCCGCTATCGCCTTTAAACCACGACGATTACGCGCGATTTGCATTCCCGAAGTGGCGGCTACCGCCACTTTGTTGGCATCTTGATCCCAAACATTTGTGGCACAGCTGCATCAATTCGGCGATGTGGGCGCCCCGTTTGGCGGTTTTTGCTTCCACTCAGCTCCCAATTGCCTAAAGAATCCCCTCAAATGCTGGGGCTGTGGTCCTAACTTGGGGGGCGAGGCGGCGCATTCGGCACCCAAGACGTGCCGAGTGCAGTTGCCTGCGGTTTCCTGTGGCAAAGGTCATGCGCATATCGCGATAGCGCGCGAATGCCAGTAGGAATGCCCCGGGGAGATTGGGAGGAGGTCTGTGAGTTCGTATCTGATGAGACCACGACTGGGCCAATTACAATTTCCGTCCGTGTTGTTCGGCGCCGTTGCCGCGCTCTGCACGACGGCCTCGCTCGCTGGCGCGCAGGGCATTTCCTTTGGTCCCGTCGGCGAGGGCCCCGGTAAGTTTGAGGGTTACGATCGTTCCTTCGTGAAGGAATGGCAGGCTAACCCCCCCAAAGGATTTACGACGGCCTCCAAAGCTAACATTGCGCCTACGAAGGCTGCGATAAAGCGCTACGAAAAGATTGTCTCGTCCGGCGGTTTCACAGCCGTTCCAAATGTCGAGATGCAGGCGGGTCTGACCGATCCGGCCGTCGCTTTGCTACGTCGCAGGTTGCAAGAGTCGGGTGACCTCGATCAGTCGGCGACGAATGATCCCAACTCCTTTGACGGGAGTCTGGAGACGGCCGTCAAACGTTTTCAGGCGTCGAACGGATTGGCGCCCACGGGCATCATCGACAAGCGGACGATCGCAGCCCTCAACGTTCCGGCCCGGGTACGCCTCAAACAGCTCAACAAGAACTTGACGCGGCTGACAGGGTTGGCCCGCGCTACACGCAAAGGTCGCTACGTCCTCGTCAATATCCCCGCCGCTCAGGTGGAGGTCGTTGAGAACGACAAGATCGTGTCGCGGCATGCCGGCGTGGTTGGCAAAGTCGAGCGTCCGACTCCTCTGCTGCGCTCAACCATCACCCAACTCAACTTCAATCCTGTCTGGCGGTTGCCGCCGACTGTCATCAAGGAAGATCTGATCCCGACGGGGCGAAGGATGCAGGAGCAGGGCAAAAACGTGCTGTTGAAGTACGGGATTGATGCCTACTCGGGCGGAAAAAAACTCGATCCTGAAAAGATCAATTGGGCATCCTCACAGCCCTTTAAGCTTTCCTACCGGCAGGCACCGGGGAAGGGTAATCCGCTGGGCTTTTTGAAGATCAACTTCGCGAACTCCTCTTCGGTCTACATGCACGACTCGCCGAAGGAGTCGGTTTTTGGCCGGAATTTCCGAGCAGCAAGCTCCGGTTGCATTCGTGTCCAGAATATCGAGGAATTGGCGTTCTGGCTTTTGAAGGGGCAGACGACCTGGGAGCCGTATCACATCGAGAGGCTCAAGGAGCAGGGCACCACCCGCAACGTCCGCCTCAAAAGGCCCGTTAAGCTCTATTTTGCTTACTTTACCGCATGGGCCACCCCCGATGGGGTTGTCCAATTCCGCCGCGACATCTACCAAAAAGATGGGGTCGGCGAGATTGCCGCAGTCTACTGATTTGCGGACTTGGGTTGATCCGGGTCAAAGCAAGCTGGTATGGCGCGGGCAAATTCTTACCTGCCAATTGCCATGGTTGGGCCGTTGATTGGCCAGGGTCAGCACGTTAGTTGGCTATAGCGCGACATTTGAGACGTTGCTCTGGGCTTCGAGCGGGGCAATGTTAGAAGGATTAGAAGAAAAAAAGACCGGCTGGGGAGTGAAGGACGTCTGATGGACTACCAAGCAAGGCTCAGGGACGCGCTGGACGCGGTACACCGGGAAGGGCGCTACCGCGTCTTCGCCGAGTTGAAACGGCGCCGTGGTGCTTATCCTGATGCTCAGCACTTTGACGCCAAGCGGACAGCCCCCATCAAAGTCTGGTGCTCCAACGACTACCTAGGCATGGGACAGCACCCTGCAGTGCTTTCGGCCATGCATGAGGCGATTGACGCAGTAGGTGCTGGTTCGGGCGGGACGCGCAACATCTCCGGGACGACCCGTTACCATGTCGAGCTTGAGGCCGAGCTTGCAGATCTCCACGGCAAGGAGGCCGCCCTTCTGTTTACGTCGGCCTACGTCGCCAACGATGCCACACTCTCGACGCTCGCCCAGCTTCTGCCCGGTGCGGTAATTCTCTCAGACGAGAAGAACCACGCGTCGATGATCGCTGGCATTCGCCACGGCCGCGGCCCAAAGCGCATCTGGCGCCACAACGACATCACGGATCTCGAAGCCCAGCTCAAAGAGTTGGACCGCGAGACGCCCAAGATTATCGCGTTCGAGAGCGTCTACTCGATGGATGGCCACATCGCCCCCATTGCTGAGATCTGCGATCTTGCGGAGAAGTACGGCGCACTCACCTACCTCGATGAGGTGCACGCCGTCGGCCTTTACGGTCCGCGCGGCGGCGGAATCGCTGAACGCGATGGTGTGATGGATAGGGTCGATATCATTAACGGCACGCTCGCCAAGGGCTTTGGCGTGATGGGCGGCTATATTGCGGCCAGCCGACAGTGTTGTGACGCCATTCGCTCGTATGCGCCGGGCTTCATCTTCACCACCTCGTTGGCACCGGCACTTGCGGCAGGCGCATTGGCCAGCATCCGCCATCTGAAAACGAGTGAGCTTGAGCGTGCACGCTTGCAAGAACGTGCAAGGACTCTGAAAACCCGATTGACCGAGGCCGGTCTTCCGCTCATCAACGGGCAAAGTCACATCGTGCCGGTGCTGGTTGGTGATCCGGTGCACTGCAAGGCGGTCACGGATGTGCTGCTTGAGCGTTATAGCATCTACGTGCAGCCCATTAACTACCCGACCGTGCCGAGGGGCACCGAGCGCATCCGGCTCACGCCGTCTCCGGTTCACTCGAACCAGGACATGGATCAGCTCGTGCGTTCGCTCACCGAGCTCTGGGAAGCCTGCCCACTCGCCAAGGGCGAGACTGTTCGGCTCGCCGCCGAGTAAGTGTGGCAGAGTATCCTGTGGCGGAGCGCGCTACGTGCGTATAGAAAGGCGCTTCAGGCCTGCGGGCCCAGGAACGGGCACGGACTGTGGCATATTAGTTGAGCCCGGCGCCGCCCAATAATAGACTAGCTCAGGTCAGCCAGTGGCGGTGCAACTCAGCGCCGGGCCGTAAGTGAAAGCTCATTGCGCCTAACAACAAGGAAGCGACCCCTATGTTCAATTTGCTGAAGGGTGGATCATCCGCCTCGAAGTCGGGTTTTTTCTCCGACACGATCGCCGACAATGATACCGAAGTGGCGGATGCGATCGGCAAAGAGCTAGGACGCCAGCAGCACGAGATCGAACTCATTGCCTCGGAGAACATCGTTTCCAAGGCCGTGCTAGAAGCGGCGGGAAGCGTGCTGACCAACAAGTACGCCGAAGGTTACCCCGGCCGGCGCTATTACGGCGGATGTCAGTACGTCGACATCGCCGAGCAACTCGCGATTGACCGCGCCAAGAAGTTGTTTGGCTGCGAGTTTGCCAACGTACAACCCCACTCGGGCAGCCAGGCCAACCAGGGCGTCTTCATGGCGCTCGCCAAGCCCGGCGACACGATCCTGGGTTTGAGCCTAGCGGCCGGCGGGCACCTGACTCACGGCTCACCCGTCAACCAGTCGGGCAAGTGGTTCAACCCCGTTTCCTATCTGGTGCACCCGGAAACGCACCGCATCGACATGGACGAGGTGCGCAAGCTGGCAGTTGAGCACAAGCCGCGCATCATCATTGCCGGTGGTTCCGCTTATCCGCGCCAGATTCCTTTCGCCGATTTCCGTGCCATCGCCGATGAGGTTGGTGCACATCTGTTGGTTGACATGGCCCACTTTGCAGGTCTCGTCGCCGGCGGTCAGCACCCCAACCCATTTCCACATGCACACGTCGTTACGACCACAACCCACAAGACGCTGCGTGGTCCGCGCGGCGGCATGATCCTGACCAACGACCCCGACATCGCCAAGAAGGTCAACTCGGCGAT
>CAZUKP010000085.1:0-11361 GCA_964620915.1 uncultured Hyphomicrobium sp.
TAGCCACACAAAGTTTGACCGCTGAAGTGCCTCGACCTTTTCGGCATCGCGATAGGCCAACCAGCCGCAACATGGAGCGGCGGGCATGATCTGCAATATCGTCCACACTGTCTCGCTGTCACTATTCTGATCTTGTTTAAGTTGGCCTTGAAGCACCGTCCACCCGTAGGGACAGTCGCCGTCCTCATCGAGAAACTGTTTGCCTTTCTCGCCCTGACAAACTTGTGCGCGACTCTTGCCCACCTTCTGCACGCTGAACTCGCCACCAACCCGATCCACAAAGGTAACTTTGTCCAAAGGGCAAATCTCCAGTGAGACCTCTTTCTTGGATGCGACGTCTGCCTGTAGCACATTCAAAAACCAAATGAATGCTACAGGGAATAGGACGGCTCTGCGCATGGGTTCTACTCCCCTGATGGTAGAAGCTCCGGCATCTTAACAACACTACCACCGTGGCGACATCGGGGATATTCTTTGCTCTGCCTAATGATGAGCGAACAGCGGTGGGAGTAGTGCTAAAGATGCTGTCCCTGAGCGGAACCATCAGCTCAATTTGGCGGTAACGTTCCTCGCCTCTGCGCCTTCGAGTTCTGCTTCGGCGATCAGGTCGGAACAGTTGAAATCTGACATTGCCGAAAGGGACTGCATCAGCTCGCGATGGACCGCTTCAAGAGACCGGAAAAGAGGTGTTCCTGCGGGCGACCGGCATGCGGCGGCGTTGCCAAAATCGAAGCGCGATCATCGTCCTGTGTCGTAATCGGCCGTTACGGCAACAGTCAACGCCAGACTCCTATCGCGCAATATCGGAAGGAACCTTGTTAAGCGTTGCAAGCAATCTTAAAGTACCCTCAATAAGTCGGTGACATTCGAGTCTACGATGCTTCGTGTTCGCGAGCTACACGCCATAATCTTGCTTTCGACTCTCGTTTCACCGCCCATGTTCTTAAACGCATGGGGTTACGAGTGCGGCCTAGACCCCGCGAAAGAAAAACTATGTGCTTGTATTAGTGATAGTGATTGCAAGGCACTGACCGAATCGAAAAGCTGCGAAGCGGGTCCGTTATGTATCGCCAGTCAACTCGACACCAGGATATGTTACTGCAAGAGATCGGAATCTTTCGGATCTGACATCAAAAAATGAATTTGGGATGATGAGGCGGACGACTCAATCGCAACTGCAGACCTCCCTCCGCTATGAGGCATGCGTTTTGTGTTCAATCGGCTGACTCTAGCACCTTCGCTCGGACATCATCGAGGTCCGTCACGGTGCCCTCTGGCGCAACATCGAGAGAGATCCCACCCGGCCCTATTAATGGAACTGCCGTTTTTTCACAGGCGGCGCCCGTGGTCCCCGGGGGGCAGCGTGTCGACGGCGCCCCACTGCGCGGCCGATAGGCGGCTGGCGTTCCCGAGTCACAGGCTTCGGTCGCGCCGGCGGCTCGGCAGCGTGTCGACGGCCTGGTGACAGGTCTGGAGGGCGACGGCACCCCCTGGGGCGCGGGCCGTACAACAGTTGGTGGCGGCGCGTATACGGGTGGCGAGTATGTCGGCCTGTAGGATGGGAGACTCGGTTGAGGGTTGAGGTAGCCGGGGTCAGCGGGTCTCGGTGGTCGATAATTCTTCGGCACGCCTGCGGGCCGCTTTACTGGAGTGGGCTTTTCTTTAGTCCAGCCAGGTCGAGGTGTATCGATTATCTCATCAGCCGACTTATCAAGGCAAACACCAACAGCGTTCAGAATTTCAATGGGGTCTCGTGCGCGTCCCCACTCCTCAGGACAAAATGTCGCCGTGTAGAGCAAACCCAGGCTAGGATCCAGGTCCTGAACGCAACCTTTGACGGTTTCCTTGAGCAACTCAGATTGTGTTCCTGTTTGAACGAAGTAGGGTTCATTGCAAAAGTCAGCAGGGCACCCCCCGATTGGCCCCCTCTCCAGCCAACACCTAGGATTGATTCTAAGCTCGTCACGGCACCTTTGTTCGAGGCCGCTAAAATATTCTTCGATACCTCTGGAAATGCAGGCTGCTACCTTTCGTGCTACTTTTTTTGCCACTTTATCTAAGAATTTTTCTTCAAGTTTTACGATACTCTTTCTCACCCCAGCTTTGTCGACGATGTCTTCAGCGTTAGCATAGTGAAACGATGTGAAGGTCGAAAATAAGAGGATGATGGCCGAGATGGGCACAACGTATGCAGGCCGATACTTCACCGACAGGGCACGGTTACTCTTAGAAATGAAGAGGAGCCGCCACATTGGGGTGAACCTCCTTAGCCAGGCGATCACCGCAGATCGATTGTTTAAGCTTGCGCCCAGCTTTTATCAATCAAAGGAACTGATCAGTTTAACATCCATGATCGAGTAATCAACCGAGTAATCAACTGAGTTTCAATGTTTTGAAGCTGCGCCGTGGCAAATAAGTCCTTGCCTCCAGTGGGATTCTATTCACTACAGTCACTTATCGGGTCCGACCAAATGCCCATGGACGACAGTGTGAGTATCAATGTCCCTCGGAGAAATCGTCTCATTTTGACCTCCTTGCACTATACCCTAACCCCCTTAAGCGCATGAGGTCCGGACATGGCTATTCGCGCGTCAGTTCATCCGACTTGTAGTAGTCGGCATTTGCGCGGACGGAGTCGCCCTTCGCAGAGTAAGCCAGCCCCCGGATTGAGTATGCTGTTGTAGATTTGGGGTCGAGCTCAATTGCCCTTGTAGTGTCAGCAATGGCGCGATCATAATCACCGTTGTTATAGTGGGCGTTAGCCCGCAACAGATAGGCATCCCTTCTCTTTTCTGTGGTCTCGTTTTCTCCGCTCTCAATCACCTGCGTGCAGCCGTTTATCGTGCGCTCGAGATCCTCGCTCTGACCGCAATCCTCATACCGGTCGGCCAACACAGCGGTTATAGAAGATAGAAGCAGGAGGACAAAAAATACGAGCGGCTGCAATTTGCACCTCCATGAAATAATCGCGCTGCTGTTTTAGGCCCACCGCTTATTGAATGATACCATGATTAAGCAATCGCGTCCGCATCGCGACGCCAGCGCCGGAAATGGCTTAGATGGCTGTCCCTGAAGAGGATCGCATCCGCCCCCGCTTGGGTTACTGCCGTTCATCCTACGAAACGTTCACGCTGGCTCAATTTTGCCGCCGACAGGACAAATCGCTCATAGGAACATCACCGGCCTGACCGAGTTCCTGGCGCTTCTTGCCCACAAGGAATGTCTTTCCCTCACCTGTAGCCATGTCCAGTGTCAGACTCGTACCGGGGCCGACTGCCTTGATGTTGTCCCCTTCAAACGATACTTCGTCTTGATTGTAGACGACCTCACCGTCCGCGTCTGCCAATGTAACTCTATTCCTCTCTGTGTCGACGATGATGGTTGTGGTCTGAGTCTCCTCCAAAAGCGGATCAAAGGCCTGGCATTTGAATGAAATTTCCGCGGCGCTCGCGCTGACGTTCAATAATAACGTGCCGGCGCTTGCCATCACAAATACCGAACACATATGTGTTGCTACAGCGCCGAGGCCCGGCGCATTCCTCTTCGCGATCATTTTTACCTTCCAGAGGTGCGTAAGATCTTCTTCCGCTCGATCCGGTCGAGTGAACAGAAAAGCCTTATCCAGTCTCGGTGCTTGGGCCGTCGCACTCCTCCGGCTTCAAGCTTTACAGCTTGCCGGATCTTTGCGGGGCTTAGTCTTCGAAGTCAGAACATATTTGGTAGTCAATTTCTTGCCGGTTCACTATCCTCTAAATCAACGGGCCCCCGAAGCTTGACTAGCGCCGACGCGGCTTCCTTCAGATTTGGATCGATCGACAGCGCCTTCTCGAGATCGGCGACGGCGCGGTCATCCTCTCCCAATTCTTTGTAGGCGAGACCTCGATAATAAAACGCCCATTGATTTTTCGGATTGGTCTCGATCGTCTCCGTAAAGCTGGCGATCACGTCGTCATAATCAGATTTAGCGTTCGCCTTTTCGCCAATCTTTGCGTAAGCGCGTGCCCGGCTGGTTCGCGCACGAAAATCGCTCGGATCAAATTCAAGAGCCTTTGAGTAATCCCTGATGGCGAGCTTAGGCTTGCCCGCGGCTTGGTAGGCATCGCCCCGCGATCTGTAGAAGATGGACCTCTCCGGATTTAACTCTATAGCCTTGGTGAAGTCATCCAAGGCGCCATCTAACTCTCCAAACCCCGCGTGAATCTCCCCTCGGCGCCAATAGGCATCCGCGTCGCGTGGGTTGCGTTTAAGCGCACGTTCAAGACAGTCTTCGTAATCGAACGTCCATTCTTCGACTGAGCCGTAGTCTCCCAAATCCACCTCATCGCAAGTACTTTGTGCCTGAGTCGTGGTCGGAGACGTTCCAGCGATAAGCCCCGAGATTAAGACCGCAACAAAACGCATGGCGACCTCCGCAAGTATCGCGTCTGCAAGGGCCGTGATGGCGGATTGCAGTCTGGAGGACGAACAGCTTAAATCATCCCTATCGCCGATGCCAGGAGGCGGAGGGCGTGGGCCTGTCGTCCAAAACGTGGTATCTTTTATATGGCGGCGCCCTCAACGTGGCATTGAGATTGCTAATTGAGGTACGAAAATGCGACGGCTCGCAAGTTCCGTCTTTCTACTTTCAATTCCGGCAACAGCCGCCTTCGCCGAGCGCTCCGAGGTTGACGCGGAAGACTCGAAGGCGTGGAAATTGATGGTCGTACCTTTGCAATACATCCGGCAAAGAGATGACTAAGTCTTTCCGAAAACTTTTTTTCATTTCTGGCGGCGTTTTGGGTGGACTCGTGATCGGCGCCGTCATCCCTCTGATCGCAGTTTGTGTCTGGATCTTGCTTTCGCTGCAGTCCGAGCCGCCCTTTGTATCGCGCTGTGACGAGGACATGGCACCCCAAGCCGTCATCGAAAAATGTAGTCAAGAAATAGAGAAACTCGAAGCAGGGACCGAACAGGATTTTTGGGATTCTTATGCTAGTCCCTACGACATCAGAGGCAAAGCCTATCTAGAGGTTGGCGAATACGACAAAGCTATCGCCGATTTCGATGAAGCGGTTGGCCGTGAACCTTCGGCTCGCGCCTATGAACAGCGTGCAGACGCACTGATTAGTAAAGGTTCCTATTCTCGAGCGATCTCTGACCTCACCGAAGCGATCGAGTTGTCACGTGTTGATGGTCGGCCGGCACCATATTTTGCTCGCAGCCGGGCTTATCAGAGATCGGGAGACTATCAGCGCGCGGTTGGAGACCTGAAAAGTGGACTATATCAAACAACGGGAAGTCAGCTCGGTCCCGAAGAACTAAAGCTGTCTTCCGAACAATCGATGCTGCTTCAGACGTATCTGGAAAAACGACCCCATGGCCTTTACTCCGACTTTGCCCGGAAAGTTCTGGGCGACCCGATTGATGTAGACTCGAGTGACCAATCGTCCGATGAGAAAGCTGCAGACCCAGTTGCAAACCTAATAGCGCAGGGGAAAGCCAAGTATGAGAAGGGCGACTACGAGGCCGCCATCCTCGATTTTACCAGCGCCATAGACCGTGGTGCGGACGTTACGCTGGAGAGTCCGTCGGATAACAAGGTCCTAATTCTGCGGGCGCGTGCATATAATGCCAATGGCAATCACAGTCTCGCGATTGAGGACGCAATATGGGCCCTTAAGTTCGACCCGCAATCCGCAGACGCATATTACGAGCTCGGTTTTGCGAACTACGCAAAGGGCAATCACTTAGAAGCGGTCTCGAACATCAAAAGCGCTGTGAAATTGGATCCGACTAAGGCTGAAGCGCTGTTGCCGGACTTTGCGGAGCGTATTGGTGCTGAAGCAGCGGGTGGCGAAAAAGCAGTTCAACTTGTTGGCCGCGGGTTGGTTCACCAGGTCGAAGGGGACCTCGTTCAGGCCATCGCAGAATACGATGCAGCGATAAAACGTGAACCGGAAAGTGTTTTTGCCTACAACTTGCGGTCAATGGCCTATAACGAAAAGGGAGAGTTCGATCGCGCCATTGCCGACTCCACAAAAGCGATTGAAATCAACTCCAAATATGTGGACGCGTACATCAATCGGGGACGTGCTTACCTGGACACGCATAAGTATGCTCTCGCTGACGCTGACGTTCACAAAGCCCTTGAGATGGATGAAAGAAATAACGAAGCCTATCGGCTTAGCCGAGATATCGATAGGGCCAAAGCTTCTGCTGAGAAATAGGGAACGAAGGAGTTTTCGAAAGCTCAGCAAGAGAGATGGAGTTACAGCCCGGGCAGTTTGTGAAAATTTTCGGAGTCGGTATATTGGGGTGGTCTCCTTTGGCAATGGAGGGCCAATCTAGGATAAAACCTGGACCAGTTATGTTACGCGCCTCTACTTTGATCACACTGGTTCTTCTCGCTTCCCCGGCCACAGCCTTCGATACGCAAACGCTCGATCAGGTGGGCAGCATGCTGCTGAGAGATCTCATGCCTCTCATCGATGGAACGCCTAGACTGGAGCGTGAAGTTGCCCAGGCCCTAACGGAATCTAGACGGCAGGAAAACGAAGTCACTTGCCTTGGCAGACGCTTTTCCAGCGAATGGGGATGCCTCGCGGCACGCCGCGTATCGCCCTACCTCTGCGAGTTTGCCGAGGACAAATGGCTGTATATTCGCGCCACGGTCGCCTTGGATGAGAAGGAATTCAAATCAAGCACGCAACGCGATGAGCCATGCGCCGAAGCTGTCACCGAAACAGATTTGAAATGGGAATGGTCGCCTGTATGGATCGATCCCTGATTGCGCGCCACGCAGAGGACGAAAATGATCGAACGATCAGGATTTATGCTGTCAAAGCATGAGTACTGTTCACGACAAAGACTTATTGGAAAACAGCCTCACACTTGCGTAGAGCACGATTGTGTTCGTTTGCTTTTTTTTGTTCTTCTCGGACCTGTTTTTGGCACGCGGCGATTGTTTTCATACATGCGGAACGGCCAGCATGGTCCCCGGCACGACGGTATTCGTCGCATCCTTTTCCACTAACACCGCTCCTGACGCCGATAGTAGGACTCCCGGTACTACTACATTCGGCATCAACGCTTGGCACTATCCAAAGCGCACGATCATTGTCTGGCGGACAGACAACGGTGCCAGCGTGACCGCCTGCAAAGGCTGTGACAGCGACAAACAGTAACACACTCGCGGCAATGCATGAATTCTTGGACATCCGTGCCATCTTGAAACAATAGATCAATAGCTCGGTGCACTGCAATATTTGCCGGAATCCACAATGATGCCCCTTGAGAAAACTAGGCTCGCTGAAGCTGCCTTGAACACTGCCGCCGCAGCGAGTTAAATAACTGCGTTGACAGAGAAAAAAGAAAACCATTGAAACGGAGTCGGGTGAGGGGCCGATTTAGTGATGCCCAAAACGCCGCAACCGTCGAAGGTCAATGGGACAAGGCTTTCACAGCTAACCTTTTTCTATGCCGCGGTAACGTTGTTTGCCTTCACGGCCTTGTCTAAAGCCCAGGAAGAAACCCTTCCGACAGCGCCTGTTTCGCCGACGACATGGAATGAGTGCACGCAACTATCGCAACGATATCGGGACATAAAGAAGCCGCTACAGGAGGCCTATAGTGAGTGCCTGAAGCAAAGCCCTCAATTTGGCAAAGTGACATCATGCGAGGGCAAGCCGACCGGGACGGCCTTTAAGCAGTGCCATCAATATAAGCTGCAGTTATGCCGAATTAGAGAGCAGGAAGATCAGGCCGTCGAAAAATGTAGGGCGGCAGTAAGGGCCTTCCGGGAGACAGAGCGAAAGACACAGGAGGCTGAGCGAGGTCTCGCGAAATCCTCTAAGCAGCTAGCCGTGGAAGTGGCCCGGCTCGATGTCTTAGCGCAGGAATGGACGGGCCGGTCCGGGCTCGATCAGCTGGTGGGGGAGAAAGCGCCCCGCGGGTCTACGGGCCCAATCGGAGCGCTCGCGCGTGCAATTGACGCTGCTGAAGCTGCCGGACTTGCGGCGCAGGCGCTCGCGAATGCCGAAGAGGGGGGTGACGACAAGGAAAGTCTTGAAGGTATCGTCAATGCTTTCGGTGAAGCGGAGCTTGAGGCCAATCTCAAACGCATCAAGGCTGCCAACAAAAAGATCGACGAAGAAGCCGACGCTTTGGAGGAGGTGCCTCTACCCTCCATCGGCTTCGATGCTTTGTTGGAACCCGAACAACGACAACAATATGTGGAGCAAATCGCTCCCGCGATTGGAGATCTCGAGTACCTGCAAAAGTCCTACAGAGATCGCGCAATACAGCTTCGTTTGATTTCCGAAGAAGCCCGGCAACGGTCGACAGCCGCGCATGAAGCAGATCGTTTTTTGTCAGAGAATATTCAGGTCCTGGGCATTGCAAGAGGCATGGTTTTTGGCGCGTCGGCAGAGCAAGCGAAAATCTTCGCCCAGTCTCAGCAGTTCGGGAAGATCGCTGCCGAGCTAGACACGGTCGCTCGCGACACTGAAAATTTGGCGGCACGCTACGACGAGATGGCGGAAACCGCTGGGGACTACGCGCGCTATTTGAGGAGCCTCTAAATATTAGGCTCTACGAGAAGGTTCGGTGGTGATTATCACAGCGAAGCTGCAATACAAAGGATGTTGAGCGAACAGCAGTGGGAGGAGTGCTGAGATGTTACCCCTTGGTCGAATCATACATTTTTTGCTGGCGGCAATTGTCATCACCTCTGCGATTCCGAGCTCTGCATCTGAGATCACACTGGAACAGATGGACTCTGAGATAGCCGCCATCGAGAAAGGGATATGTCCTGGAAACCCCACACGCGTCGCCTTAGTGCGCTGCGAAGAGGCCTGTGCCGATTGCAGTGCGGGAGTCGATTGCCGGGATGGGGTGGGCAAATGCCCTAATCCCTGCTTGGGAAAACTCAATAAGATCAACCGAAAAATTATGGACTACAACGCGGCCGTAGGATCTTGCCTGAGGAGGAAGCGGGAACAGCAAAATGCTGAGGAGCTGGCCCGGCGAAAAGAGCTGGAATGGCAGCGTCAACAAGAACAGAAACGCCAGCACGCGGAAAGGGAGCGTGGAGGTTTGAAAACCGAATTGGATTCGTTGAGACAAGGCTATGAGAATGCCCCTGATTATTGCCCCAAGTTTCCTAGCTCACCAGAGTGCAGGGATTGGGCGAGATACGACGACTTAATTATGAATCAGATGTCGGAACAAGAACGAGAAGCATACCTCCAAGAGTGTTGTCCCGAACAGATCGAAGAAAACCGCCGTGAACACGAAAGAACCGAAGAGATGATGCGCCAGGCGCGGGAAAGGGCGGAACGAGATTGGCAGCAACGGCAGACTGAAGCAGATTCGACCGCACGTCGCGCGACATGTCCTCCCGGTACGACCCCATTCTATCCGTCTGCGGCGCCGCATGTGGCGGCGGGCTTGTGGTGCAGATGCGCCAACGGTGGACAAGCCCAGGTCGAAACCGCCTGGGTATCCGAGACCTGGTGCAAATAGCTACGCGACATCACACTTTGCGTAAGTTGTGAGACCATTGGCTCACGTGCTAGTGTACAATGTCCGGTTGCTACCGGACGGAAATACCCCAGCGTTTTCAATAATCGGTGTTTGACCAAAGAGGTTTCCCGATGAAACAAGTCGCAGCTTCAATGCTCGCAGTCGCCATGATTGCATGTTTTTCCACCAGCTCTTCAGCCGAAAGCGCGGCAGAGCCGGCCGGCTGCCCACAAGCCTCCAAGACAGCGACAGTCCGGATTGCGCAGACGGTTTCGCCGGATTGTGGCGAATGCACTCTGGAAGGAGGTGGCCAGGGAATTTACAGCAACGAAGGAAAGTGTGTGCCCTGTGCAGCGCAATAGGGTTGGATCAAAACTAAGAATATTGAGATGGCTTCTCCTTTGAGAGGCCATCTCCACACACCAGGAAAGCGATCAGCACTATCATGAAACTGTTCGCGACAACACTGGGAGACCGCTATGAAGAAGCTCACTCCACTAGTCGCCGCTGCCATCCTAATCGTTACCTCAGGCATTGTGGGAATTCTGACCCAAGGCGACGTCAGTGCGGCGCTCACTCAATCTCAGGCGCCTCTAACTGAGATAACCGTCGGGGAGCAAACTACGCGCTCTAACCCGAACATCCGATTGGCCCTGAGTTCTTGCTACGTAAGCTGTCACCGTCGGTGTGGATTTTCTTGTGATTCGAGTCGCTGCTGGTGGAATGGTGGGATTAGTGGGGCAAGTAGTGCGAAGGTGTGCGCACGACAGTGCATGTATGACCGCTGCTGATGTCATGCCGATGAGGCACGTTGTGTGATCCGAAAAAGTTGTTCCTTGGTCGCCGTCGCATTTCACGCGGGAAAGCTTGTAATCCGTTACGAGCGCCCGCTGTCGCGCCTCGAATGAATTGGTTTGTTGGAAACGACCCAATAGCGGCGCCGTACGATGTGCTAGGTTTTCCCGATTGTTCGGCCCGCCACACGCTAAATTTTCGCTGCTTAGCGCCTAAGGCGACACGCGCCGAAACCGCTCGTTGAGAATCTGTTCCGAGCGCGGCTCGGGTTTCCCATCGTCCATGTCAACTATATCGCACTTGGCAGGCTGGTTTTCACGCAGCTGACAAGTGATTTCCGTCGCCGACATGTTTCCCCAGATGGGACAGCGCGCTTTGTCCACATGAATATTCAAAACAACTCCAGAGGTCTCAGCCTGAAGCGGAATCTCACAACTCCTTTTCCTATTCCGTTGTTTGAATATCAATCTCCCGGCCTTGCCGCCGGGATCAAAGCAATAGGTAATAGTGACTTTGACGTCGCTTGGAATCAGCCGGATCATCGGGTTCGTGGTCTGCCAACAACCTTCCAGCCCACCGGTCCCTTCTCCTGGCCTGATAGCCAGTTCCTCGCCTGGCACTTGCCGTACTGGCGGCGGCGGCGGGCAATCCGGCCTGTCAACGATTTTGAGCTGAACCTGACTGATTTGCTGTCTTAGTGCATGCTCGTGAGCAATCGCCTCGTTCAGCGGTCCACGATTGGGCGGCGCTTGACAAAAATTCCAATCGAAGGAGGACGGGAGGTGCAGCGCACAGGCTTCCAGCATCCGCACGCCGCCAAGAATGAGCAAGACAGCAAAGGGAAGCCAAACAATTAGGACAGGTGGCAATCCAGCAACCTCCCTGGCAGTGCAAGCGCTCCTTGGCTCCGGTCCCTCTCGTCGCCGCCAATGGACCGATCAATGCCCTTATGGGCCATCTCCCCATGTGTTACGCTGAATAAGTCGTCATTCTCGGCACAAGGCAGATCGTCAAGCCATGGTCGATGTCTCGTTCCTCACGAACCAGCCAATTAAAGACCTGACG
>CAZUKP010000086.1:0-8471 GCA_964620915.1 uncultured Hyphomicrobium sp.
CGGACGGCCGTTCTTATAGAAGAAGTACTCCTGTTCGAAGCCGAACCAGGCGCCTTCATCGTCGAGGATGGTGGCGCGCATGTTGGTGGCATGCGGGGTGCCATCGGGATTCATGACCTCGCACATCACCAGCACGCCGTTGGTGCGCGCAGGATCGGGATAACAAGCCACCGGCTTCAACACGCAGTCGGAGTTCGATCCATCGGCCTGCAGGGTTGAGCTTCCATCAAAGCCCCAAAGCGGCAGCTTATCCAGATCGGGAAACGAGCTGTACTCTTTGATCTGCGTCTTGCCACGCAAGTTGGGAACAGGCGTGTATCCATCGAGCCAAATGTACTCGAGTTTGTACTTCGTCATTGCTGCGTTTCTCCTCGTTTGATGACGATGCGAAATCGTTGGATGTCCCTCATGGATGCGCAGCCGCCCAAAACACATTGAGCGGCACCGGACAGTTGCGAAGACGGGAGTCGTTTGCGCGTCGGCTATTGCGCACATGCGATGGCGATCGCAATGCAACACCTTCGCCGTCGCAACATGAGCTCATGCAGCGATGAACCAACGGGTTGCTCAGGACGTTTGGGAAGGGCCGAAACCGGCTAAATGCGTTCGCCATCGGCACGCATGCTAACGAATTATGCAATTCTCAGCATGCCCATAATGTGTGCAGTTTCTGTATGTAAATTAAGCATCCGTTGAAGGCGCAAAACATGCAATAAACGCGGCCCTCTAGGGTACACTGTGGGTGATTCAAACAGAGTGAATTGAAGGAGAGATGATCAATGAAACAGCAGCACCAACGTGCGACAGCACAAATAATAGCGTTTCCCAAGAGGCCACCTGTAACTTCACATCGTGATCGCGTCGCGAGCCAAGCGACGTACAACGACATGCCATTTGCGGCAGTGGAGTGCGGTGCCGGTTGGTATCACGATGCAGCCGTTGAAGACGCCGTCGAGGTTCGAAGCATCCGCTTTCGCAAACACTGATCGCAGACATGCAACGCGTTATTTTCAGTGCAGCGTATCGATTGAATGATCGCGCGGAAATCGTTGGGCCGCAGGTTGCCGACGAGTCCGCGCGCCGTGGCGGGGTTTGTTCCCGCACCTAGCGCGCGCGGGCACATATGCCCAAAACACAGCGCGCAAATCTCCCGTATTCACGTTCCAAAGACAGACCAGCCCAGCCTTTTGGTCAGGCGCTCAAGCGCAATCCTGCCGAGATGCGAATTGCCCGCTGCGTCAAGACCGGGCGACCAGACGGCGATCGAGGCTTTGCCGGGCGCAATCGCAAGTATCCCGCCGCCGACGCCGCTTTTTCCTGGAAGTCCCACGCGATAGGCGAATTCGCCCGATCCGTCGTAGTGGCCGCACGTCAACATGATCGCGTTGATTCGGCGTGCGCGCTCGTCGGGAACGACGGGCAGACCGGTTGTGGGATTGCGCCCGTGCATGGCAAGAAAGCGCCCGGCCATGGCGAGTTGCCGGCACGTCATGGCAATGGCGCAATGGTGGAAGTAGACGCCGAGCGTGTAGTCGACAGGGTTCTCCAAGACGCCAAACGACTTCATGTAGTTTGCGAGCGCGATGTTGCGATAGCCGGTTGCCTTCTCAGACGCGGCGACGGCCTCGTCGATCATGATTGAGGGATCATCGGCAATGAACTGCATGAACCTCAATATCTCACCCAGAGCCTCCCGCGGCTGGTGGCCGGAAAGTATAATGTCTGTCACCGCGATCGCTCCGGCATTGATGAACGGATTGCGGGGGATGCCGTGCTCGTGCTCGAGCTGGACGATGGAATTGAAGCGACTGCCCGAGGGCTCGCGGCCCACCCGCTCCCACAGCCTGTCGCCGGCCTTGCCTAGTGCGAGCGTCAACGTAAAGACCTTGGAGATGCTCTGGATGGAAAACGGCACATCACTATCTCCACCGGCCGCAACGTTGCCGTCAGCGTCGATGACGACCATGCCGAAGGCGCTTGGGTCGACGCGGGCGAGTTGAGGAATGTAGGTGGCGACTTCGCCGCGGTCGTCCCGCTGGCGCATCTCGTCGGATATTTCTCTCACAATGGCTGCAAGGTCTGACAACTTGATCTCTCCCGCGGGCAGCGCGTGTTTCGATGAGGCCGCCACAAAGTCGTAGGGTGCACGGTGGGGCAGAACAAGTATGGCTCTCGTTGCAGCGATTGTCCGCGACCGTCGGACGCAACGGCGCGCCTACCTCTTTCAGGTGTGTCGAGTTCGGACTCGTTCAAAAGTCTCTGCGTTCGCTCTCCTCGCGGGGTTCGACGGCCGCGCTTTGGCCGACACGTTTGAGCGCAAACTGCGTCATGATGGGACCAAAGAGCTCAAAAACGATTGTGGTCGCGATAGCTACGCCGAGGATTGTTTCCTTCTGGTCGGGAAAGTGGTTTCCGGCGACCAACGCCATGCCGAGGGCGACACCGGCCTGTGGCATCAGCGCAAGCCCAATCCAACGCCGCTCAATGACCGGGAGGCCGGCGAGCCTGCCACCAAGACGGCCGCCGAGGATGCGCGAAAGCGTGCGCAGGACGATATAGGCCCCGCCAATCCATCCCAGGTCGCCGAGGCGATGCGGCTCGAGCGATGCGCCGGCCAGGACAAAGAAGAGGAGCATGAATGGCCATTCGATGTTCTCGATCTCATGGAACGGCCGGAGATGATGCTTGGCGAGATTGACGATCGTCACACCGGCGACCATGCCGGCGAGCAGAAACGACACCTCAAACCATAGCGCCAAACCTGCGCACAAGAACACGACGCCAAGGGCTTCGCCTTGAATGGGTTCGCCGCGCCGCAAGCGCCCGGTCAGAAAGGCGGCGGGCACGCCGAGGGCCAGTCCGATGAGAACGGCACCGCCAAGCTCGCGAAGTCCATTGAGAAGAACGTTAGCCAAAATTTCGCCATTGATGGCCTTGGCGGCGACCAGGCACACGCTGAAGATGATCAACCCCCAGGCATCGTCGATCGCCACGATCCCAAGCAGCCGATCCTTGAAGCTTTTTGCGGAGGGAACCTGTTTCACGACATCGCGTGTTGCGGCCGGGTCCGTTGCGGCGGCGATAGCGGCGAGCGAAAAGGCGGTGGGGATCGCCACGCCGAGCGCCAGCAAGCCGCCGCCGACCACGAAGGCGGAGATGACGACGACGACAAGCGAGATGATGAGTATCTCCTTGCCGTACTTGCGCAGGCGGGAGACGGAAAGTGCGCCGCCAAGCAGGAAGGCAACCATCGTCAAGGCGGTGGAGGACAGAAACTCGTACCAATCGGTCGCCTGGGCGGGCAGGACGTCGAACCCGGCCGGGCCGATTGCCACGCCAAGCAAAATAAGTAGCGTTACGCGCGGCAGCGAAGTGCGCCGGCCAAGCTCGTCGGTGGCCAGGCCCGCGAGAAAGAGTGCTCCGAGCGCAATAAACGCAATAGTGATGTCCATGCCCGATACTTGACTTAGGCGCCGCCGAGATCAACCGGAACGCGGTGCGGTGCGAAGATATGCGTATAATAGGAGCGTCACATCTCGGCCCAACCTCGGGGGGAGGATTGGGCAGACAGGGATGTTCGCCGGGGTGAACATGATGGTTGAAGAAATGAAAATAAGAAGACGGTTTCAACGATGGCCGAAGTTCCGGGCGCCGGCATACGCCGCGTTGGTGTTGGCAGCAATTGCGTGTTCTTCGCAAGATGGCGTGGCCGCCCAGAGCAGCGACGGGCAAGCCCTTCTCCAAAGGAACTGCGGAAAGTGCCACGGTGTGGCCCCGGGAGATTCAAGTCCCCTCACGAAGGCTCCGAACCTGTCGATTGTCCTTGGTTCGTACCCGGGCGAGCGGCTCGAAGTAGAACTCTCGGAGGGAATTGGATCGCGTCATCCCGACATGCCGCAGATTCAATTCTCAGACGAGGACATCACGAGCATCTACTATTATCTGCATGGCAACGAGCCAGATGGCAAAGAGCGTGCGCCCTGAGCATGTGACGACATCATCGATGCTCAGCCAGCCCCCAAGCCTTGGTGTTTGATCTAACGCAATGCAGCGCCGAGACCCTCCAACATACAAACAACGATGATCGAAGGAGGTCGGTATGGCAGAGGCGCATCAATGGCCTGGAGTTCGCCGGGTAACGATCAATGACCTCGTGGAGGCGATGGGGGCCGGCATTCGAGATTTGCGGGCCGCACCACAATACGGCTTGTTCTTTGGTGCGCTTTACGCGGTTGCGGGCTGGCTGCTGATCGTTCTGGTCTGGTATCTCGGGCTGCCTTATCTGGCCTATCCGCTTGCGCTGGGCTTCGCGCTGATCGCGCCGTTTGCCGCGGTGGGATTCTACGCCGTTAGCGATCAATTGGAGAAGGGCGAGACTCTGTCATGGGCAAGCGTCTTTGGCGGCGTCTGGGAAGCTGCGCACCGCGATCTCAGATGGATGGCGCTGGTGACCGGGTTCGCGCTCATCATATGGATGGATATCGCAGCGTTTCTGGTTTTTGGCTTCGTCGGCTTCGAAGGCTTTGGCCCCGACGTGCTTGAGACGCTCTTTACGACGGCGAACGGTCTCGTGTTCCTGGTGATCGGCAATTTGGCTGGCGCGTTGATCGCGTTTTCGGTTTTCGCGATTTCGGCTGTGTCGTTTCCCATGCTCTATGACCGCGACATCGACTTCGTGACGGCGATGGTGACGAGTGTCCGGCTCGTGATCGCCAATCCGCTGCCGATGCTTGTCTGGTGTGTGGTAATCGGCGTTCTCATGGGGATTTCGATTCTCTCCGCCTTTGTCGGACTCATTCTCCTGCTGCCCGTCATTGGGCATGCGACATGGCACCTCTACCGACGCGCGGTCGAGCCGGCGGCGGCGAGTCTGGCGGGCGCCGCGACTACAACGTAGTGCCAACAGTGCGCGGCTTTATCACTCGCGCAGGATCACCGGCGGAACGGAGAAATCGAGCGTCGGCGCACCCGGCATGTTGCTTGGAGGTGGCGGGGCGCCCGGGATCACCGGCGGTGTGCCCGGGAGCATGATGCGACCTTCTCCGCCAGCCGAAGGTGGCGGGGCCTGACGATCGATCGTGCGCTCAATAGCAGGGGGCGGCTGTACTTTGCCGTAGCTGACGAGCTGCGGGAAGGCGATCAGAAGCGCGACCATCACACACTGGATCAAAAGGAAGGGGATCGCCCCCCAATAGATCTGACCCGTGGTGACGGGCGGCATCGTGCGGCCGGTGACGGTATCGATGTAGCTTGAGCGCGGGGCGACGGAGCGCAAATAAAAGAGCGCAAAACCGAACGGCGGGTGCATGAAGCTCGTCTGCATGTTCACAGACAAGATCACGCCGAACCAGATTAGGTCGATGCCGAGCGCGCTCGCCGCAGGTGCGAGCAATGGGATGACGATGAAGGCGAGCTCGAAGAAATCGAGAAAGAAGGCGAGGAAGAAGACGAGCACGTTGACGAAGATGAGAAAGCCCACCGCGCCGCCCGGCAGGGAGACCAAAAGGTGCTCGACCCATTGGTGTCCGTTCACACCGTAGAATGTCAGTGAAAAAATCCGCGCGCCGATGAGAATGAACATCACGAAGGCCGAAAGCTTTGCGGTTGCTTCGGCGGCAGAGCGCACGATTTTAATGTTGAACCTTTTGGGGTCGCGATCAACGAGGCGTTTACCGAAAGCGAGCAGCATGGCGCCAACCGCTCCCATCGCACCGCCTTCGGTTGGGGTCGCGACGCCGACGAAAATCGTGCCGAGGACGAGAAAGATCAAAAGCAGCGGCGGGACCATCACGAAGACGACCTGCTCCGCAAGGGGTGACAGAAATTGAAATCCTGCAAGACGTGAGAGAAGCCAGTTGGCAAGCGCTACAATGAAGGCGATGCCTACACCGGCCGCGAGCAAGAGAATGACGAAATCCGCACCGTGGTAGGGTGTGCGGATCATGGCGTACCAAGCCAGAATCCCAGACACGATAGAAACGATCAGAAGCGAGCCGTAGCCGCGCGATCCATCGGCCTGGCGGTATCCAATCGCTTCGGGCGGCAGTCCGGGGGCTGCTGAACGTTTGAAAGTCGAGATGAAAAAGACATAGGCGAGGTAGAGACCGGCAAGCGTCAGGCCGGGGATCAGCGCGCCTTCGTACATGTCGCCGACCGGGCGGCCGAGCTGATCGGCCATGACGATGAGAACGAGTGAAGGGGGAACGATCTGGGCCAATGTACCGGCCGCCGCGATGGTTCCGGTGGCAAAGCGCGCGTCGTAGCCGTAACGCAGCATGATGGGCAACGAAATGAGCCCCATGGAGATGACGGAGGCGGCAACAACACCCGTCGTGGCCGCAAGCAGGGCGCCAACGAAAACGACGGCGTAGGCAAGCCCACCTCTTACCGTGCCGAACAGTTGGCCGACGGATTCCAACAAATCCTCGGCCATGCCGGATCGCTCGAGGATGAGCCCCATGAACGTGAAGAACGGAATGGCGAGAAGCGTCTCGTTCGTCATCACGCCGAAGATGCGGTCGGGCAGTGTGCGCAACAACGGCCAAGAGAGGTTGATCGTGTCTGAATATTCGGCGAGTTCGACACCAATCACGAAAAAGAGGAGGCCGACAGCGCCGAGGGAAAAGGCAGCCGGATAACCGAGCAGCAAAAACAACACGAGCGCCACAAACATGATGGGCGCCAGGTTTTGTGCGATGAGGTCGACCATTCTTTTCCCCCTCCCGTGCCGCGCCTAAAGCCGCTCGTTGCGAGGAAGGACTTGCTCATCGTCAGAGGGGTCTTGCAGGTGTCCGGATCGGTCGGGCTCGCGCGCAGGGTGGCCAAGGCCCTCCTCAGGTTCGGGGAGCTCGCCGCGCATGATGGCAATGCGCTTGATCAGCTCCGACAGGCCTTGAACGAAAAGGATCGAGAACGCGAAGGGGATGATGAATTTGGCTGGCCACTGCGGTAGTCCGCCGAAGTTCAAGGATTGCTCGTTCTGCGCATAGGATTGCAGGAAGAACGGCCAAGAGGTCCAAACGACGACCGCCGCCATGGGCAGTAGAAACAACACGTGGCCGGCGATCTCGATCCAATTGCGCACCGATTTCGGGAAGCGCTGGTTGAGAATGTCGATGCGTATATGCTCGTTCAATGCCAGCGTCCACGGCGCGGCCAGCAGGAAGACGAGGCCGAAGAGCCACCACTGCAACTCCAGCCAAGCATTCGAGCTCATATCAAAGATTTTGCGAATGATGGCATTGCCGGCACTTATGACCGCAGCGGCGACGACCAGCCAAGCCACCCATTTGCCTAGGTGCGCCGTTGCGGCGTCAATTGCGCGGCTCGCGGACAACAAAATTTTCAAAGCGTTCCTCCCGACAGCCGCGCATTTTTTGTAAGGCTTCCTATATCGGGGTGGGGCCGTGACTTCCAGCTCGGCGTCTGACAGTATTCCGCGCAATCCGTGCGCCGTGCGGTCTGCAAGCACCGCTCTGCACTGGCGCGCGCCCAGGAGCATCGCGAATGACCGTTTCAAAGACGCAGGTTCTCGAAGAGCTGCGCCGCGTGAAAGGCCCCGACCTCGAAAGCAATATCGTAGATTTGGGCCTCGTCTCAGAGATTCTGCTGAAAGACGATCACGTCTACTTCTCGATTACCGTACCTGCCGCCAGGGCCGAGGAGTTGGAGCCGTTGCGGCAAGCGGCTCAGACCTTAGTGACAGAGTTGCCGGGCGTTGAAGGCGCTACAGCGGTGCTGACGGCTGAGGCCGAGCCGGGTGCGGCGCGCAACGTTGAACGAGGCGGCCCGCCGCGCGAGAATGCGCGCGTTTCCCAAGCGCGCGCCCGCGCATCAGGAGGGAACGGCGGACAGGCGCCCCAAAGCCCGCCCGCCGGCACGCCAAAGCTCGAAGGTGTGCCCGGCGTCAAGAACCTGATTGCAGTTGCCTCCGGCAAGGGCGGCGTCGGTAAGTCGACGACGACGGTCAATCTCGCGCTTGGGCTCCAAGCGCTTGGGCTAAAGGTTGGGATCCTCGATGCTGATATATTTGGTCCTTCGCAGCCGCGCCTTCTTGGACTTAAGGGTCAGCCGGAGGTTCTGAGCGACAAACGTCTGAAACCTCTGGAGGGGTACGGCCTCAAGGCCATGTCTATGGGCTTTATGGTCGACGAAGAAACACCTGTCGTTTGGCGCGGTCCGATGGTGGTGGGGGCGTTGAACCAAATGCTGCGCCAAGTGGACTGGGGCGAGGACGGCGAGCTTGATTATCTTGTGATCGATATGCCGCCCGGCACCGGCGATGTGCAGCTCACGATGGCCCAACAGGTTCCCCTGTCGGGCGCGGTGATCGTCTCGACACCGCAAGATTTGGCCCTCATCGATGCGCGAAAAGGCCTTGCGATGTTTCGCAAGGTCGGCGTTCCTGTGCTCGGCATCGTCGAGAACATGAGCTACTTCGTTTGCCCCAAATGCGGGGAGCGCGCCGACAT
>CAZUKP010000086.1:8571-11343 GCA_964620915.1 uncultured Hyphomicrobium sp.
TTGACCGTCTCCTTTGAGCGCGGGCCGGCCTACGAACTCTCAGCCGAGTTTTTGCGGGTGATGAGCCCTTCAGCGGAGGTCCAGGGCCACTCGCCAGAGCAGCGCGTGACGGTTGCGGGCAAGCGCAACGTTAAGATCGCGGACCTGCGGCCGGTCGGCAACTACGCGGTGCGCATTGCTTTCGAGGATGGTCACGATACGGGCCTTTATACCTGGAGCTATCTGGATCAGCTCGGCCGTGAGAAGGACAAGCGCTGGGGCGAGTACTTGGCTGACCTGGAACAAAAAGGTCTCAATCGCGGGTGAGCGAAAGGGCTTTGCCTGTCGATATCAGGCCCCCCACACCCCGAGAATCGCTTGACTTGGAAGGGTTTCTTTTCGATCCTAAAGGGTGATTGCGGCACGTGGATGCTGGGCGGCCTGAGAGTTGGGCCAGCCTGGCTCAGCGTGCTGCCGCGTAATTTTTTGAAACCACACAAGGAGAGACAAGATCCGCAGACCAATGAGAGCCGCGCCAGAGCGCGAGCCAGCCGGCCCCCGTATGAATGAGGCAATCCGGGTCCGGGAGGTCCGTCTGATTGACGAGACCGGGGAGAATGTCGGCGTTGTCAGTCATGCCGATGCACTAGAGAGGGCTGTGAATGCGGGGCTAGACCTTGTCGAAGTCTCGCCCGATGCAGACCCACCGGTGTGCAAGATTCTCGACTACGGCAAGTTCAAATATCAGGCGCAGAAGAAGGCAGCCGAAGCGCGCAAGCATCAAAAGACCGTCGAGGTCAAAGAGATCAAGATGCGCCCCTCGATCGACGATCACGATTACAACGTGAAGATGCGCGCCATTAAGCGGTTTTTTGAAGAAGGCGATAAGGTGAAGGTGACGTTGCGCTTCCGCGGACGCGAGATGGCGCATCAGCAACTTGGCATGAACGTGCTTCAGCGCGTCAAGGGCGAACTCGAGACGATCGCCAAGGTCGAGTCGGAACCGCGGCTCGAAGGCCGGCAGATGGTGATGGTTCTGGCTCCGAGGTAGGCTCCAGCAGGGCTAGGTGAAGGCCCCGGAGGGGCTCCAAAACCGGTGTCGTAAGCCCCCAAACGGCTGCTATTGAGCCCACTTGCCGTTCCAGTACAGCGCCCTTATAAGGGGCGCCTGAGAGCCGCCCGGCGGGGCATGCCGTGGCGGCTCCTTTTGCTGTTTTGAAGGAGAGCGAAATGCCCAAGATGAAGACCAAGAGTGGCGCCAAGAAGCGCTTCAAGATGACGGGAACGGGCAAGGTCAAGGTCGCTGCCGCCGGTAAGCAACACGGCATGATCAAGCGCCATGCGAAGTTCATTCGCAACGCGCGCGGTACCATGGTGCTCTGCGATTCCGACGCAAAGATCGTCAAGAAGTACATGCCCTACGCGCGTTGAACGGTGCGAAGCAGCACCACGTTCACGCAATCAGACAACCGACATCTAGCGGAGCAAAACCATGTCACGCGTCAAGCGCGGCGTCACCGCCCACGCCAAACACAAGAAAGTCCTCAACGCCGCCAAAGGCTACCGCGGTCGGCGCAAGAACACGATCCGTGTCGCCAAGCAGGCGGTCGAAAAGGCGCTGCAGTACCAGTACCGCGATCGCAAGCGCAAGAAGCGCACGTTCCGTTCGCTTTGGATCCAGCGTATCAACGCAGCCGTGCGCGAGCATGGCCTGACCTACGGACGATTTATCGACGGCCTCAACAAGGCCGGTATCGAGATCGACCGCAAGGTGTTGGCCGATCTTGCCGTCAAGGACGCTGCGGGCTTCAAGGCGCTGGTCGATCAGGCCGCCCAGCACAAGCCTTCCTAAGCGTCACCACTGCGATCGGACGCGTTGGCGCGATGATGCGCCGATGACGCTTAAGAGAAGCTGGCTGCGATGAGCACGACAGCGTCAGGCCCGGAACTGCAAAAGCTCGAAGGCGAGCTCCTGAAGGATATTGCCGATGCCGGCGATCTTGCAGGGCTCGAGCAGGTGCGCATTTCTGCGCTCGGCAAGAAGGGGCGCATCTCCCAGCTCATGTCGCAGTTGGGCGGCATGGCGCCGGATGAGCGCAAGGCCTTCGGTCAGGCGGTCAACACGATCAAGGACCGTGTCGGCGAGGCGCTTGAGGCCAAAAAGAGCGCTCTCGAAGAAGACGCCTTATCTGCGCGTCTTGCCAATGAGCGCGCCGACATCACGCTACCTGTGCGGCCTGGTCCCGTAGCGGAAGGGCGCATTCACCCCGTCAGTCAGGTGTTTGACGAGTGCGTTGAGATCTTCGCCGACTTGGGCTTTTCGGTTGCCGAAGGTCCCGACATCGAGACCGACGATCTCAACTTCACGAAACTCAACATTCCCGAGGAGCATCCCGCACGCCAGGACCACGATACGTTCTACTTCCATCCGAAGGAGGACGGCTCGCGGTTGCTGCTGAGGACGCACACGAGCCCTGTGCAGATCCGCACGATGGAGACCCAGAAGCCGCCGATCCGCATCATCGCGCCGGGCCGAGTGTACCGCTGCGACTCCGACCAAACGCACACGCCGATGTTCCACCAGATCGAGGCGCTGGTGATCGATGAGTCGACGCACTTCGGTCATCTGAAATGGGTGCTGCAGGAATTCTGCAAGGCCTTCTTCGAGGTGGATGAGGTGAAGATGCGCTTTCGTGCCTCGCACTTTCCGTTCACCGAGCCGTCGGCGGAGGTCGACATCGGTGCCGAAGCGATCGGCAAGCCCGGAGAGTGGCTGGAGATTTTGGGCTGCGG
>CAZUKP010000087.1:0-11181 GCA_964620915.1 uncultured Hyphomicrobium sp.
ACGGCGACCGCGTGCCCGCCGTTCTTGCGCATCACCGCCATCGACGGCACGTCGGTGTCGCCGTCGCCGAAGTAGATCATGTTGGAGAACGGGATCGGCCGCTTGGCCTCGTCCATGTGCGCGTTGATCCCGACGCGCAGGTCCTCGATGCCCTTGTTGATGCGGAACAGGTACTGCGTCTTGCCGGTGTCGGTGATGACGCGCTTGGGGAAGGGCAGCTCGTAGGCCTCGAACCAGAACTCGGAGGCAAAGACGTTGTGGAAGCGCTTGTAGATCGTCGTGCCCTCGATGATCTCGGTGAGGCCCGAGGAGATGATGTAGTGGCGCAGCGAGACGCCGTGGGATTCGGAGCGCAGCTTGATGTACTCGGCAATCGCATCGAACCAATCCTCAACACCAGGAAAGAGCTTTACCGTCTTGCCTTGTGCGACGAGATCCTTGCGGTCGATGCGGATGCCCTTCTCTCTCGCTTTTTTGTAGAGCAGGTGCATGTAGGTGATGAGGCCGTCGGCGCCCTGCGCCTTGGCGAGCTTGTTCGACTCTTTCCAGAAGGCGGCCGCGTCCTCGCCGATCTTCGGCAGGAAGGCGTAGTCCTGCATGGGGCGCGGAGAGAGCGTGCCGTCGAAGTCGTAGACGAGCGCGATGGTCTTCTTGTCGAAGGTGGATTTGGCGGGCTTGCGCGCTTTCGAGCGGGCGCGGGCCGTGCCTCCGCCAGCGGCGCTGCTGCGATCGGACATACGCTGATCCATGGGTCTGCCCCTCTTCACGACTTGTAGGGGTCAACATGGCGTGATTCGGGGGGCGGGATGAAGACAGTCGGTCTAAGCCCTAGTGTTTGCAGCCGGGCCCGTGCTCATGATCGTGGTCGTGGTGACCGCCGCAGCAATCGCCGTCGTGATCGTGATGGTGGTGGCCCTCGGGCTCGGCGATGACGGAAGCGAGACGCTGTTCGATCGCCATCGACACCTCGCGCGGCGCATCCGGGGGCTCAAGGCAGAGCGCCATGATCTCAGCGGCAAGGCGCGCGTCATCGACGGCGCCGAGATAGTAGCGGCGCAGGCGGCCCTGCCGATCGTAGATCAACAGCGCCGGCGTGCCCTGAATGCTGTAGGCGGCCATTGTCTTTGGGATGCCTGAGCCGTTCGGCTGATCGATGCCGATGGGGATGGTGATGCCCTCGTCCTTGAGGAAGGGTTCGAGGTGCGACGGCGACATCTTGTCGTGATCGTCGAAGACCATGTGCAGGCCGACGATCGCAACCTCGTCGGCGTTGAAGGTGCGCGCAAGGCGTTCGGCTTGCGGGAGCGCGTGTTGCTGCGAGGCCGGGCACAGCATTTGGAAGCCGACGACCATGACGACCTTGCCCTTGAGCTTGACGAGCGCCAGGGGCTCGGACGCGTTGAACCATTGGGCGACGATGAGTTCGGGCGGGGATTCGGGATCGAACTGCGGTTCGGTCATGGGGGTATCCTCGATATCGGGACTCTTTGGGAGCGTTGCACAGGGCATAGCCCACTTCGTCCCAGCGCCTCAACCTATCCTAGCTCGAAAGCGGGAACGCGCCGCAGCCCGTCGAACAGTCCTAGCGCGTACGCCGGCACGTGGTGCGGCTAACCCAGGCATCGGCGCCGGCCTCGCTGCTTTGGAGTTTGATGGTATCGGCATCGACGAGCTGTCCGTGGTGGCGATGGGTATCGCCAAACGCGACAAGCTCAATCGACGTGTCCCCCCAATTGATCCTGCCAAGCGCTTTGACCTTGCCGCTGAACGAGGATGCATCGCCTTGCTCGCCCTTCACGTCCTCCTCGGTGGGCAGTCCCCAATCAATCTGCGCCTTCATCAGAGGGCCGCGCTGCTCGCTGATCTCGATGGTATATTTGAGCGTTGACCATTGATCGCGGATCAGGATTTCCGCTGGATCACAAACCCACTTTCCAGTCAGGTCGGGAAGCTTTGCTTGGGCATTCGCGGGCAGAAGACCCGCCGTTGCGACCAGCATGGCCAGTGTCAGAAACGTTCGCATGTCACTCTCCCCTCAGACTGTCCAACGCACGTAGTCGGCGTGAGTCAAAGCCTACGCTGGCAGACCTAATAAAGCGAGACTCGCGACAGGCGTATGATCGAACGGTTGCGCGTTGCAGAAGGATGGCACTAGCGGCAACGAGTTTGTCTTTGTACGCCGGGTCCAGGCTGTGGCGGCAGCTTGGTGCAGGTGAAGTTCGGCGGCACCGTGCAGCCGGCATCAAGTGGCGGGGACCCGGTAACATAGATCGAGAAGGTGAGCGGACACCCGCGCATCACGTTGAAGGCTTCGACGCAGCCTGCACGCGGCGGCATGATCGCACCGCGCTCGGTGAGCGCTTTTGTAACGTCGGCGTGCCAACGATCTTCCACGACGACGATGCCGTCTTGTTTGTTGGCGATCTGGTCGGCGATCGATTGCGGTCCGGCCTCGCTGTCGCGGCCGAGAACGAAGACCCCGCTTGGCTCACGGAACCCGACGATCCGTACGGGACCTTTCACGCAGCGCTTAAATGGCGCGATGGCTTCGGCGATGCGGGGCGCCGGCCAGGCCATTTTGATGTGAGGGAGAAGGACACCGAAGGTGACACCGAGGAAGAGCGCGAAGCCGACGATGCTCGTTGCGACCCAAGTGGCGGCGAGATTGTCGCGCGCGGCCTGAGCGGCCAGCGTGAACAGAATGACGACGGCCGCTGCACCAACGACAACGGCGGTATCGGGCGGCGTTCGGGTCAGCAGCAGGACGCCGGCGAAGATCGCCACCATGCCGATTGCGACGAACCACGCCGGCAAGCGCAGCATGAACGGGGGAATTTCAAGGCGGCCGTCGCGCTCAAGTGACAGGGCTGCAGCGGCGGCCGCGGCGGGAAACATCGCCTGCACGGTATAGAGCGCGGGCTTTGAGGCAATAAGCTCAAGGTAGGCGAGATAGCCGGCGAGCCAGCAGAAGAGAAAGCGCTGCAGGGCAAAGGCGCGGTTGGTCCACAGCTCCTTGATCAGCGGCACGAGCAAAAGCGCCCCCGGCATGAAGCCCAAAACGAGCGCCAGCGTGAACGTGAGCGGGGCCGCTTTCCATTTCATGTCTTGCGCGCCGCCCAGCGCACGCAACAGCTCCGACCAGGTGAGCGTGGAGAAAGGCACGCCGCCGTCGAGGTGAGTGCGCACGATGATCCAGGGCGCGGCAATCAGGACCATGAGCGTTACGCCGACGAGCGGGCGCAAACGCATGAGCCAGCCGAACCGGCGGTCGAAGATGAGAAGCGCGATGATTGTCGAGAGAGACAGGATCGGGACGGCAAGTGCGTTGATGAGGATGCCGAAGCCTTGCGCAGCCCAGAACAGGAGCGCGAGTCCAAACGTGCGGTCGATCTCATTCGCGCAATAGACGCGCAACAGCGTGAGCTGTGCGAGCGTTGCCGCAAGCAAGAGCGGACCTTCGGGAATGGAAAGCTGTGCTTGCAGCGCGACGATGGGGGTGACGGCAAAAAGTCCGGCTGCAATCAGAGCTCCACCTGCGCCTAACAGCGGGCCCAGAAGCCACCACGCTGCCAGAACGGCAAGCACGCCTCCAAGCAAGGACGGGATACGGTATGTGGCGATGCTGTTCCACGCGCCGGGGCCGAAAAGTTTGCCGGACGCGATCTGCAGCCAGTAGATGCCGATGGGTCGAAACGCGACGCGCTCACCTTTGAACTGCGCATCGATAGTGTCGCCGCGCTCCAGCATGGCGCGGCTGCCTCCTGCATAGACGATCTCGGTGCGATCGACGGGTGGTAGCGCGATAACGCCGGGCAGATAGGAGACGAGCGCCAGCACCAAAAGCACGGCAGCCGCGGTCAAGGGCCTGGCGGCGACCCAATTGATCGCGCACCGAGAAGGGCATTCGAGCCGATCTATGTTTGGGCGAAGTGAGATCATGGTGCGGCTTTCAAATCCCTCCCCAAAGGGCCTTGCGCCCGCGGGCTTGACACTGATAGCGCAGTCGGGCGAATGCGCAAGTCGAGGCTGACAGCGGGAAGGGCACCATGCCGGACACCACAAAGGATGCGCGGGCGCGGCTCATCGAAATCATCAACACACGGTCGTTCCAGTCGGGCAAGGAAGTGACGCTCGCCTCTGGCAAGACGTCGACCTACTACTTCAACATGAAGCCAACCATGCTGGATGCGGAAGGGGCGCACCTGATCGCGACGCTGATCCTGGAGGCGATCGACGGGCTGGGAGCCCAACTCGTCGGCGGCCTGGAGATGGGCGCGGTGCCGATTGCCTCGGCGGTGGCCGCCGTGAGTCAGACGACAGGCAAGCCGGTCAACGCGTTCTTCGTGCGCAAACAGGCGAAGGACCACGGCACGAAGAGCCTGATCGAGGGATTGGCAAACGGCGAGACGATGCAGGGCAAGAAGGTCGTCGTGGTCGAGGACGTTACGACGACCGGCGGCTCGGCGATCAAGGCGGCGGAAGCCTTGCGCGCGGAAGGCGCGGATGTCGTCGGCGTTGTGACGATTGTCGATCGCCAAGAGGGCGCGAGCGAAGCGTTTGCTGCGGCAGGCCTCAAACTGACGCCGATTCTCACACTCGAAGACTTCAAGGCGTGAACGCCTAAGCGGATTTTTCGCGGGCAGTTTTGACGAGACGGACGAGTTCCTGGCGCGCTTCGTCCGCGTTTGACACGCGCTCGCCGAAGAGAGTGCGCACAGCACGCGCGCCACAAACAAGATCACATCCTTCGGGATCAAGGCCCGTCATGCGCCAATCGCCGGGTTCGCCTCCGGCAAGCACCGTCGCGTAGAGACCCAAAGCATCCGCATGATCGGCATTCATGTGCGACACAATATCCGGCTCCGCTGCGACGAGTTCGTCAGCACCTGAGAGCGAGGTCGTGATGTCGGCGGCGGTCAGATCAACGATTCGGCCAAAGCCGCCGATGAAGTGCGCACCTTCCGGGTGAAGTGTGTAGAAGGCAAAATCGGCGAAGCCCGCGTAGCCTTCCGCGGACGGGTGACGGGCAAGAAATCGGCGTCGCGCGGTTGCGCTGACCGTGGGAGTAACGCGTCCGATCAGGGTGACGCGGGCTCCGGTCATCGGATCGTCGGCGTCACCAGTTCCGTCAACGAGCAGCGCTACGCGGGGGTCCGCCTCGATATTCTGGGTGTGTACGGCCAGTTTAGAAATCAAGAAAACTGGGGCGCCGTCAGCTTCAGTTGCAGTTAACACAAGTGAGGCGTATGGATGGCCCGTGGAGCGCTGCAGCGTCGCGAGTGATCCCTTGAGCGCGGCACGGACGAGGGCCTTGGCCTCCCCCGCGACTTGACTAACTTGAGGCCCCGCCTGGCCTTTATCACCGCCTTCAACAGTCATGTGTCCTCGCGTGCTACCGGTGCCGCCCCTATTCAGATAAGGTTCAGATAGAAAACACGAAATTAGCGCCGCCACAATTGATACACCTTGAAGCCATAAAGGGCGGCTGGGTGGCCATCCGTCGCAGGGTCGAGAACCGATGAAAGAAAAAAGCACGATCGCGCTCGTCGATGATGAGCGTAACATCCTCACTCCATTGCGCATGGCACTGGAGAATGAGGGCTACAAAGTGCGCACCTACAATGACGGTGCATCCGCGCTTGAGTCCTTGAGCGAGGATCCCGCCGATCTTGGCATCTTTGATATCAAGATGCCGCGCATGGACGGCATGGAACTTCTGCGCCGCGTGCGCCAGCAATCGGACATGCCCGTGATCTTCCTCACGTCGAAGGACGAGGAGATCGACGAACTGTTCGGTCTTAAAATGGGCGCGGACGACTATATCGTAAAGCCGTTCTCACAGCGCCTTGTCGTTGAGCGCGTTAAAGCCGTACTGAGACGCTTCAGCCCCAAGGACGGCCAGACCCCCGAAAGCCAGGCGGCCCGTATTCTCGAACGGGGAAACTTGAAGCTGGACCCGGAGCGGCATACTTGCCACTGGGATAGCAAACCGGTCACATTGACGGTCACCGAGTTCCTGATCCTTCAAGCACTCGCAGCGCGTCCAGGTGTCGTGAAGACGCGCGACGCGCTGATGGATGCGGCTTATGACGATCAGGTCTATGTGGACGACCGGACGATTGACAGCCACATCAAGCGGCTACGCAAGAAGTTCAAGCAGGTCGATGACGATTTCGACGTGATTGAAACACTCTATGGTGTGGGATACCGCTTCAAGGAAGCTTGAAGCGCGGAGGGAAGATGGCGCTCGAAACCGAGCGGTCCGAACAATATGGCGAGCCGGCCGGTCCCGGATGGCTGAAGTCTGCCCTAAGTGATGGCTTCGGGTTGGCAGGCGCTGTTGCGCGCAGCCTCAAGCAGACGACGTCGGCAGCGCTCGGTGGCATCGCCACCCTTACCTCATCGGCCGCCTCCGGGGCCGCCAATCAGACGCGGCAAGTCACCCAAGGTTTGCTTGATGCCGGTCCGGCGGCGGCGCAAGCAGCCGAACCCATTGTCAATTGGCTCAAGAACCTGACGATTGTCCGGTTCTTCACCGGCAGCCTGCTTAGACGCATTCTTGTCTCCAACTTGATCGGCTTTTTCATCCTGGTGGGGGGCATCCTCTATCTCGGCTGGTTCCACACCTGGTTGATCGACGCCAAAGTGGATGCGCTCAAGACTCAAGGCAAAATCATCGCGGACGCCATCGCGACGAACGCTAAGGTTGAACGCGGCCGCATCGTTATGGATCCAAACAAGATTTCCGACGGGCAAAGCGCTCGTTCTGCCTATCGCGACGATGGATTTGCCGCTCTGGAGCTTTCGATCGATCCTGCACAAGTAACCCCCATTGTACGCAAGCTCATTCGGCCGACTGATACACGCGCGCGCATCTACGCCCGGGATGGAACGCTCATTGTCGACACGGCACGCACGCTTGCTCACTGGAGAAGCCTGCGCAACGAGCCCGCGTCGGGAGAGGACACGGGCCGCAAACCACAGAATTTCTGGACGACAATGACCCGCTGGCTCTTCAACGAGCCGCTGCCCGTTTACAAAGAGATCGGCGCAGCCAACGGCATGGCTTACCGCGAAGTCGGAATGGCGATGCAGGGCGAAGAGAAAAGCATGCTTCTGCTGAACGACAGCGGCGAGCAGATCGTCTCAACGGCCGTTCCGATCCGCCGCTTCGACAAGGTTCAAGGCGTCCTATTGCTGTCGACGCGCCCTGGGCAAATCGATGAGATTCTCGCTGAGGAGCGCTCTGTTATCCTTGCGTTGGCAGCGATTGCGCTGCTCGCTTCGATCGTCACCTCGCTTCTCTTGGCGCGCACCGTCGCCGGGCCAATGCGTCGGCTGTCGGAAGCAGCCGAACAGGTCAGCCGTAATATTACCGCCAAAACTCAACTGCCCGAATATGCCGACCGTAATGATGAGGTTGGGCAGATGGCGCACGCGTTCGGATCGATGACCGGGGCCCTCTACAAACGGATCGCTGCAAGCGAGAAGTTTGCAGCTGACGTCGCGCACGAACTCAAGAATCCGTTGGCTGCGGCGCGCTCCACGGCTGAGGCGCTGACACTTGCCAAAAACGAGGAGCAACGCCAAGAGCTCGTTGAGGTTATTCAAAGCGAGCTTTCGCGGCTCAACCGACTGATCACCGATGTCTCCAACGCCTCAAGACTAGATGCTGAGTTGGCGCGACAGCAGATGCGCCGTCTCCACGTAACAGACGTTCTGCGCAACATCGTGAGCATCTTCCACGACATTCTGGGTGACGACAGCGATCGCCTGAAGCTCGCCATCGAATCGGGGTCGCACGACGCCTATTGCGTGGATGGCAATGACGGCCGACTTGGACAGGTCATCACCAATCTCGTGGACAACGCGCTCTCATTCAGTCCCGAAGATGCCAGCGTGAGAATCCACGCGCGGCCAGATGGCTCAATGGTCGAGATTGCAATTGAGGATGATGGCCCCGGCATTCCCGAAGACCGGTTGGAAATTGTATTCGATCGCTTCTATACGGACCGGCCGGCAACAGAGGAAAGCCGCGGCAAGAATTCCGGGCTGGGCTTGAGTATCTCGCGCGAGATTGTGCGGTCGCATGGCGGCAAGATTTTCGCGGAGAACCGATACAGGCCGGGGGCTGGTCCAAAAGAACCGCCCATCGGAGCGCGTCTTGTCGTGCGCTTGCCGATCGCAAACAACACGCAGCGTGGAGGTGCGCCGGGTGGACGGCGCAGCTGAGATTCACCACGGCACGACGATCGCCCTGGGCTCATACGCAGCCCTGATCCGTGGTCCCGCAGGTACTGGCAAATCGGACCTCGCGCTCAGATGCCTGGCGATTGCGCCGACCGCACTCATTCCAAGTCCTGCTCTACTCGTCGCCGACGATCAGACCGAAATTTCCCTCAACGGTGATGTCCTTAAGGTTGACGCGCCTGAGACGATCCGCGGTAAATTGGAAGTGCGCGGTCTGGGTATCGTAAATGTGCCCGCAACGACCCGCGCGAACCTAAGGTTAGTTGTCGATCTTATGGCGCCTGAGCGAATCGAGCGTCTTCCAGATCCCGCTCCCAATACCCAAATCATGGGTGTGGACCTGCCGCTATTACACTTGGCACCGTTTGAAGATTCGGCCCCAGTCAAGTTGTTGCTGGCACTGGCCCAATTGATGCGGAAGCCCAATTGATGCAGAAGAGTGCAAAGAGATAGCAAGCCACACACAGCCCCCTTGCGTACGCAGCAAACACTTGTACATTTTGGCGCGCCGCAACAGCGCCCGTTCCTTGGCCCGGGCGGAAACCGCTGACGTAGAAATAACGGTCCCAACCGCCATGCCGGTTGTTCGTGCGTGGCAGGCAAGAGGCGAGATCGGCACCATTCCATGATCGGACTTGTCATCGTCACCCACTGCGGACTGGCCCTTGAATTCCGATCGGCCCTTGAGCACGTGGTTGGACCGCAGACCCAACTCGAGACCGTGTCCATCGGCCCCGATGACGACATGGCCGTGCGGCGCAGCCAGATTATTGATGCGATCCACCGCGTTGACACCGGCGATGGCGTCATCATCCTAACCGACATGTTCGGGGGAACCCCATCCAACCTCGCCATTTCGGTTATGGACGAAGCCCAAGTCGAGGTGATTGCAGGCATCAACCTGCCGATACTCGTCAAATTGGTCAGCATAAGAGGCGAGCTGCCCCTTGCCGAGGCTGTCACGAGTGCGCGCGAAGCCGGCCGCAAGTATATAAAGATCGCGAGCCAAGAGTTGTCGGGCGAAACCTGAAGCGATGCCGGAAATTCAAGACAGCGCACGGCCGGAGGCGGTCGTCACTATCCGCAACTGCAAGGGCCTGCATGCGCGCGCCTCGGCGAAGTTCGTCAAGTGCGCGGAAAGCTATGATGCAGCGATCACGGTGAACCGCGAGGGCCAAAGCGTGGGCGGCACATCCATTATGGGCCTGATGATGTTGGCCGCCGGCCCGGGTGCTACGCTTCACTTGAAGGCGGAAGGCCCCCAAGGGCCCGAAGCGCTGCAAGCGCTGATCGCATTGGTCGAGGATGGCTTCGGCGAGGACTGCATCGAGGACGCGTGAGGCTCGGCTGGGGATCCAACCTAGCGGCATAGCAGCCCGATTAGCCCCCCTATTGCCCACCGAGCCACGTCCACGGCTCGACCCAAACCGCTTAGTACTTCCATCGCCCAGACCCGGCAGCTATCGAAACTTCGAGGTGGTCGCACTGCCATTGGTTGCACATACGATATAAGGACTTGCTTATATCTTGTTGCGATACGTCCCCGCGCCCGCTACAAGGTCGCCCAAGACGAACCCGAACCGCAAAACCGGCAGAATGGCAGCCGCCGAAGTCAAGCTGCCCTGCCTGAAAAAAGGAGCACATGATGAGCCCTACGACCGACTACGTCGTTAAGGACATCTCCCTGGCCGACTGGGGCCGCAAGGAAGTCAACATCGCCGAAACGGAAATGCCGGGGCTCATGGCCACCCGCGAAGAATATGGCCCAGCTCAACCGCTCAAGGGCGCGCGCATCGCTGGTTCGCTGCACATGACGATCCAGACGGCAGTGCTGATCGAAACCTTGACGGCTCTCGGCGCGGATGTCCGCTGGGCCTCGTGCAACATCTACTCGACGCAAGATCATGCCGCGGCAGCGATCGCGGCCACCGGCGTACCTGTGTTCGCCTTCAAGGGCGAGACCCTCAAAGAGTACTGGGACTTCACCGCACGCATTCTGGAGTGGAGCGACGGGGGCACCGCCAACCTGATCCTCGACGACGGCGGCGACGCCACCATGCTGGTGCATTTGGGTTTGCGCGCAGAGAAGGGCGACACGGCATTCCTCGACAAGCCCGGCTCGGAGGAGGAAGAGGTCCTCTTTGCGAAGATCAAGAGCCTGCTGCAGGAAAAGCCCGGCTGGTTCGCCGAGCTCGCCAAGAACATCAAGGGCGTGTCGGAAGAGACGACGACGGGCGTCAACCGTCTCTATCAGCTGGCCCAGCAGGGCAAGCTCTTGTTCCCAGCCATCAACGTCAACGATTCGGTGACGAAGTCGAAGTTCGACAACCTCTACGGCTGCCGTGAGAGCCTGGTCGACGGCATCCGCCGCGGCACCGACGTGATGATGGCGGGCAAGGTCGCCATGATCGCCGGCTTTGGCGACGTGGGCAAAGGTTCGGCCGCCTCCATGCGCAACGCCGGCTGCCGCGTGCTGGTTTCCGAAATCGATCCCATCTGCGCGCTGCAGGCCGCCATGGAAGGCTACGAGGTGGTGACCATGGAGGAGGCCGCACCCCGTGCCGATATCTTCGTCACCGCCACCGGCAACAAGGACGTGATCCGCATCGAGCACATGCGGGCCATGAAGGACCGCGCCATCGTCGCCAACATCGGCCACTTCGACAACGAGATCCAGGTCGCCGGCTTGAAGAACCTCAAGTGGGACAACATCAAGCCGCAGGTCGACGAGATCGAGTTCCCCGACGGCAAGCGCATCATCCTGTTGTCGGAAGGGCGTCTGGTGAACCTCGGCAACGCCATGGGGCATCCCTCGTTCGTGATGTCGGCCTCCTTCACCAACCAGACGCTGGCGCAGATCGAGCTTTGGACCAACGTCGGCAAGTACGAGAAGCAGGTCTACACGTTGCCCAAGCACCTCGACGAGAAGGT
>CAZUKP010000088.1:0-10929 GCA_964620915.1 uncultured Hyphomicrobium sp.
CCGATTCCAAGGCGCTTGCGCGCCCGGTGGAGGAGCCGTCCACAGCATCAGAAGCGGACATTGAAGCTGGAGTTGGAGTTAGCCGCTTTTGGCCCGCGACCCTCTCGCTAACCGAAGCGAGGCGCGTGCCTAGTAGTTGTAGCCGAGTCCGAAGATCACCTTCTCGGTGTCTTGTTTGAATTCGTCGGCCTGATAGTTCGCGTACTTAAACTGGGCGTAAAAACCGTCACGCAGCGGCAAGAATGTGTAGAAATCGAACTCGGATCCGTAGTCGATATCACCGACGGCCGAGTCGAACTCGTGATATTGGCCGATCATGAGCAGACCGTTGAGAAAACTCAGAGGGCCCTCCACTTTGCCAAGCTTGTAGCGGACGTCCACGTAGTAGTCCTGCAAGCCGGTTGGGGGAGTATTCAGAAAGATATCCGCGAACCCGTTGAATACGTGACCTGTCGCCAGCGGCGTCTGGAACGCGGCGACGCCATCATCACTGCCGAGCAGCTCGTAGATGAGCGTCGTCGTGAGGCCACCCCATGTGAGGCCTGGTGCAACTCGCACGTAATTCACACCGTAGTCGACGGGCTGATTGCCGTAGTTGGTCTGGCGCGCGTATTCGAGGCGGTAGTTGAAGCTAACGTCGTTCCCCAGCGACTGTTTGCCTTCGAGAAATCCGCCATAACTGGCGTTCGACATCGCCGGAGTATCGTAGATATCCATTAGATATGTGTAGGCCGTGAGTGTGCCGATCGGCAGGGGGTCGCTCTTGGCGTGGAACAGATGAACATTGGATTGCAGGTTTCCGACCGGCGACCTGTCGCTGTTGATTCGATTGACGTTTCCAATGTAGCCGTAAAAACCGGTGACGCCAGGAACCGCCGTTATGGTTGCGGTTGCGCCATCAAATGTCTGGTCGTCCTGGCGCCATGCGACTGAGCCGACGTAGCGCATGTTGTCCAGGTTTTCCAGATAGCGACCGCCCTTGATGACGACGCCGGGAATGTGGTGTGATTCGATATAGGCCTGGTTGACCTCGGCCGATTGGACGTCGGCAACAATCGGATAGTCGGTCTTGCCGTTGATCGTATTGTTGAAGTCCTCGGGGCCAATATTGACGACGAACTGTCCCTCAATACCGAACAGAAATCCATGGACCAAACCGGATTCGGCACCGGCCCGGACGCTCAGAGTTGTGGCGCGAGCGTCGTTGGGAAGATTGGCCTGATCCACAAACTCATAGCGATAGCGCGCCTTCAGCCACACTTTCCCGTCTTCAAACCCGGTATGCGGGAAGCCGTGCGCATCGGTCGGCTCGCCTGCGATGGCGGCCGAGGAACCGGCACCGAACAGAGCGGCCACCAAGAACAGCAAAACGGCAGAGCGAAAACGCTGCAAAGTCGAACGTCCAAACCTATTCATTTCCGGTGTTTTCCTCAGCTTTTCACTCTTCTTCGATGTTGCCTCGGGCAGCGGCCCGTTAGGCGTTTCATTTCTCTTAGCTGCCCGAACGGGTTGACGTAAAAAACGGAATGTCGCCAAACCGGCAGCTTCGAGCGCGTGTGGCAGGCAAGTCTCAGTCTGCCTATCGACCGGGCAATGCCTTAAATTGCATCTCTGGCAAGGGGCGTGTTGCGAACAGCGAGGCAGCTCACGCGACTGGCTCCTTCCGTCGCCGGGACCCGCGTCGACGAGTGCGACGTGACCGGAGATACGGGGAACGGGACGGCCGCTCATCTCAGTTGGCAGTTTCAAGGGCGTTCGCTCCGTGCGTCGTTGCGATGAGTTTCTTGATCTCCGGCTGGCACGAGCCGCAATTTGTCCCCGCCTTCAGGTGGGCGCCGATCTCATCGACCGTCGTTGCCACGCCCGAGGCAATCAGCTTCTGGATTTCGCATAGGCCCACACCAAAACAAGCGCACACGACAGGACCTGTATCGACCGTGCCTGCCGGTGGTCGCCCGGCGAGCAGCGCACGGCGGGAGACATCATCCAGGCGCGGCTGCGCCAATTGCGACTTGAGCCAATCCCATCCGGGCAACGTGGCCTCGCCATCGGCGAGATAAAGGCACGCCTCCAGCCGATCATCGACAATACGTGCGGCGCGATAGATCTGACGCTTGGTGTCATGAAACTCAGCAACCGCGCCACCATTGCCAAGCAAACGATGCGCAAGGTCGGAAACACCATCCGCTGGCGCGTTGGCGGCAATGCGTACGGCAGTGCCGCCTTCGACAGTCGCGCGCACCCACCAGATGCCGTCCGGCATTTCCGCACCGCTGCGCGACAGCATGAAGCCTTGGACCGTATAACTGGCCGGAGCGATCGAGACGGGTGTTGCCTTGGCATCGGGCTGGCCCGAGTAAGGATCGCAGGCCTGATGGACGATTGCCCCGATGCGTGCGTGCGAAGCGGTCGAGTCACTCCAGTGAATGGGGGCAAATAGTTCTCCACGCCGCTGCCCCTCGCTGAAACGCGTGCGAAGAACCGCGCTGCCGTGAAGCGAAGATACGACTGCAAGACCGCCGTCGCGCAATCCGCAATTGGCAGCATCATCTGGGTGAACGTCCACGTAAGGCTCGTCGATATGCGAGCTCAGGCGCGGCGACATGCCGGTGCGCGTCATGGTGTGCCAATGGTCGCGCACACGCCCGGTATTGAGCAGAAAGGGGCAATGCTTGTCGGGCGAGGCAAACAACGCCGGCTTGGCGACGGCAATGAAGCGCGCACGGCCGTCTTGCGCGAAGAAACGGCCGTTCTCAAACAAACGTGCCTGGCCCACCTTCGGATTGCTGCGCACGGGCCACTGCACAGGTGAGAGCTCGTGGTAGGCCTCAGAGGAGATGTCGTCGAGCCCGGTGAGATCAAAGTCGCGCGTGCCATTGTTCTCGAATGCGGAGAGACGCGCATGCTCGCGGAAGACGTCGGCAGGATATTTGTAAGGGAAAGCTTTGGCGAACCCCATGCGCTTGGCGACCTGGGAAATGATCCACCAGTCTGCGCGTGCTTCGCCGGGTGGCTCCAGAAAGGAGCGCTGCCGTGAAATGCGCCGTTCGGAATTCGTGACCGTGCCGTCCTTCTCGCCCCACGCCGTGGCAGGGAACAAAACATGCGGCCGGGCACCAACTGTATCGTTCGACGCGACGACTTCGGAGACGACGAACAGGTCAAGTTTCGCAAGAGCGGTGCGCATCGCATCGGCGCGCGGGAGGCTGACGGCAGGGTTCGTGGCCATGACCCACAGCGCCTTCACACGCCCCGCAGCAATTGCGTCGAAAAGATCGACGGCCTTGAGACCTTCCTGCGTGGCCATGTTGGGGGCGTTCCAGAACCGCTGGACCCTGTCGACGCTCTCAGCGTCAAACCCCATGTGGGCCGCGAGCTGATTGGCAAGACCTCCAACCTCGCGGCCACCCATGGCGTTTGGCTGGCCCGTCAACGAGAAGGGACCCATGCCCGGGCGGCCGATGCGGTTCGTTGCGAGATGACAATTGATGATCGCATTGACCTTGTCGGTTCCCTGGGCCGACTGGTTCACACCCTGCGAGAACAGCGTGACCGCTCTTGGCGTATCGCAGAACCAATCGAACAAGGTCGCGACATCCGCCTCGGCAACGCCGCATGCTCGCGCCACCGCATCGATGGCGGGCGCGATGTGCCGGGCTCGGGCCAGCGCCTCGGAGAAACCCTGCGTTGAATCATTGATGAAGGCGCGATCGAGCATGTCCCGGTCGGCCAGGTGCGCCAACAAGCCACAAAAGAGCACGCTGTCCGATCCCGGCGCGATCTGCAGCACGAGATCCGCCTCCTCGGCCGTGGGCGTCCGACGCGGATCGATAACGACAATTCGCGCACCGCGCTCGCGCCTGTTCTTGACCATGCGTTGAAACAGGACGGGATGGCACCAAGCAGCATTCGAGCCGACGAGCACGAGCAGGTCGGCCTCATCGAGATCCTCATAGGAACCTGGAACAGTGTCTGAGCCAAAGGCGCGCCGCTGCCCGGCAACCGACGAGGCCATGCAAAGCCGCGAGTTGGTGTCGATGTTGGCGGAGCCGATGAAACCCTTCATCAGCTTGTTGGCGACGTAGTAGTCTTCCGTCAGCAGCTGGCCGGACACATAGAATGCAACGGCATTGGGCCCGTGGCGGTCAATCACATCGCGAAACCCGAAAGCGACGCGAACGAGCGCGGCATCCCACGAGACCTGAGCCATGCCGCCGTCCGCTTCTTGCACCATGGGATGCAGGAGGCGTCCATCGAAGGATAGGGTTTCCCCCAGCGCCGAGCCTTTGGAGCACAACCGCCCCAGGTTGGCCGGATGCCGAGGGTCACCCGCTATCTCGGTACCGCCGAGGCCGTCGGGTTTGGCCAGCACGCCGCAACCAACGCCACAATACGGGCATGTGGTGCGAACGGGCGGCAGTGAATAGGGCATGTCCATGGTTAAGCCCTCAGTAGACATCGGCCTGATAGCGCCCCGCTAACTTGAGGGCTTCGACGAAAGCCTTGGCGTCGTCGGCTGACGCGTTGCCATGCGTGGCAACCGCATCGGTGAGGGCCGACTCGACGTCTTTGGCCATGCGCTGCGCGTCACCACAGACGTAGAAGTGGGCGCCGTCCTCGAGCCACTTGAAGAGTTCGGCTGCGTGCTCGCGCATCTTGTCCTGGACGTAGACTTTCTGATCGCCGTCGCGCGACCAAGCGAGGCTCAGCTTTGTCAGCGTGCCGGCGGCTTGCATCTCGGCAAGCTCATCCTCGTAGAAGAAGTCGGTGGCGCGGCGCTGGTGGCCGAAGAAAAGCCAGCAGGGACCGGTCGCGTCCGTTTCGCGGCGCTCATGTATGAATGCACGAAATGGAGCTATGCCCGTTCCAGGCCCGACCATGATGATCGGGGTGGCACCGTCTTTCGGCAGAGCGAAACCGTGCGCTTTTTGGACATAGACTTTGAGTGGAGCGCCCGGTGCTGTGCGGTTGTCGAGATAGGTGGATGCCAAGCCCTCCCGCGTGCGGGAGCCGACGGGGTAGCGCACGGCGTCGACGGTCAGACAAACGCGACCCGGTTCGGCCTTGGGCGAAGAAGAGATCGAATAGAGCCGTGGCTGCAGTGGCTCAAGCGACTCGATGAAAGCTTCCGGATCGGGGTGAACGCCTGGGAACTTCTCGATCGCGGCCAATACGTCGAGCGTTTCGGCGTCGCCGTCCGGGTCGTCGCCCTTTGCCAGCGCACGCGCCTTTTGCTTGCGCACGCCTCCGGTGATGTAGGAGATGAGCTGAAAAAGCTCATCTGGCGCGGGCGACAGAGACGTCTCCTCGATGAGGACGTCGCGAATGTTCTTGTCCGCGATTGGGAAATCCGGCGGAATGCCCAGGGCGGCGATGATCTGGTCTACGAGTGCTGGATCATTGCACGCAAAGACACCGAGGCTATCGCCAACCTCGTAGTCGAGCCCGCTTTGCGACAGGTCGATCTCGATGTGGTTGGTAACCTTCTCCGAGCCCGCCGCATTGAGACGGCGCTTGGACACGAAAGTCGCCTCGATGGGATTGTCGCGCGAGTGGCCGGGACGTGCGTCATCTGACTTGGGAAGGCGCGCAGCCTCCTTGGCCGCCTCCTCATCAGGATCGATGACTCCGCCACCCATCTCCTCAACGAGCGACTTCAGCATGCGTGCCGTCGCCTTGCCGCCTGGGACGCAAAGGTTGAGCCGCGGTTCGGCCTGCTCGGCGATTGCGGCGGAATACTCCTCGCAACTGGAACCGCACTGGCCGCAGTCCTGCTGCGCCATTGCCGCCATCATGCGCCGGGGCAGTGGCCGCCCCTCGGCGAGCTTCATGCGCTCATCAAGCGACATAGCAGGATCGTGCCAAGGCGCCTCGCCGTCATCGCCATCGCCCGCCTGACCGTTCTGCAAGGGATGGGTGCCAGGAGGCGCGGCAGCTACGTTCGCATCGAGGGACAGAAGTCCGGCAAAGAAGCCATTGAGCCAGGCACGCTGCTCGGGACTGAATGGTGCCGATTCAGGGATGAGCGGGGTTGACGGGGGCGGTGTTTGCATTGTCATGCGGACTGCTCCCCGATGAAGCGGCCAAGTGTTTCGGTATCGTGGCGGTTGGCGAAGGTGAAGAAGGTTTCATCGGCGCTCTCGCGGTGGGAGAGATAGGCGCGCAACAGTTGCTCAACCTTGCCGGGGCAATCCTCTTTCTTCACGTCGCGCAACAGTTCACGTCCGATCCGCGCGTTCTCCCCCGTTCCACCGCCGACGACGACGTGGAAGCCTTCCACGGTGTCGCCGTCATCGTTGACAGGGACCTTCGCCGCGATCAGGCCGATGTCGCCGATGTAGTGCTGCGCGCAAGAATGATGGCAGCCGGTCAAGTGAATGTTGATGGGCTGATCAAGCTCCAGCCGGCTTTCGACATGCTGCGCGATGGCTTCCGCGGTCCCCTTTGTATTGGAGGCCGCGAACTTGCATCCCGTGTTGCCGGTGCAGGCGACGAGGCCGGCACGGATGGAAGTTGGATTTGCCGAAAGGCCCATCGCCACGATGCGATTAAGGGCTGCGGGAACGTCGGCGTAGGCAACGCCCGAAATCAGCAGGTTCTGCCAGACCGTGAGCCTGATATCGCCGTCACCCAGATCACGCGCCACGGCGGCAATGGCACCCATCTGCGCAGCCGTAAGCTTGCCGACGGGAAGGACGAGCCCGATCCAGTGAGAGCCGTCCTGCTTTTGCGCATGCACGCCGAGGTGCGCTAGTCGGTCAGCCTGCGGACGCGACTTGACGTGAGAGGCCTCGATACGCGTCAGCTTGGCGCCGAGTTTTTCCTCGACGGCGGACAGGAATTTCTCAAAGCCCCAAGCATCGAGAACGTATTTGAGCCGCGCCTTGTTGCGGTTGGTACGATCGCCACTGTCGACGAAGACACGCACGATGGCATCTGCGACATGGGTGGCCTCCTCGGGCTTCAAGATGACACCAGTGTCACGGGCGATGTCCTGGTGACCAGTGATGCCGCCGAGAACGAGGCGGAAGTAGACCCCGGCCGGCACTGGTGCGCCTTCGCCCACCTTGACGGCCTGGAAGCCGATGTCGTTCGTCTCTTCGAGGGCCGCGATGCGGCCGGCTCCATCGAAGGCCACGTTGAACTTGCGTGGCAGACCCGTGAGCGAACGGTCATTCAAGACGTGAAAGTGCCAGGCGCGCGCAAACGGACGCGTATCGAGCAGCTCTTGGGGATCGATGCCGGCCGTCGGCGTGCCCGTCACGTTGCGGATGTTGTCGGCGCCCGAACCGCGCGACGTCAGTCCCAGATCCTGGATGGCTTCGACGACATTGACGGCATTTTCGGCTGCAATCTCGCGAATCTGAAGATTGGCGCGCGTCGTGACATGCGAATAGCCGCCGCCCCAAGTCTCGGCGACCTTCGCCAGCCCTTCCATTTGCGCAGCCGTGAGGATGCCGTTGGGAATGCGCAGACGGCACATGTAGCTGTTTTGCGTCGGCGCGACGTAGAACAGACCGTAATAACGCCAGCGGAAGTTGTCGGGCGGCTTGGGAAACTCGCCCCGGTCCGCCTGATCTTTGAAACGCGCATAGGCATCGAAGGGATGCTCTTCCCGTTTCCACTTTTCCGGATCGACGAGTTTCTTGCCTGAAGCTTCGACCGCCGCTTGCGCCTTAAGGTGTGCTGCATCCGGGCCAACGGGTTCACCCGCTCCACCATCCTCGCCCAGCGGCTTTAGTCCCTGCGCGGCGCGGTTTGCCTGCAGCCCCGAGACGAGCCCTTCCAGATAGCGTTTCTGCTCTCCGGAGAATTCGTCCTGTACCACCTCTGGCTTGGTCTCGACCCCGCTCATGCCGCCTCCGCCTGAACCGAAGACGGTGTCTCGCAATAGGCGCGTCCAAAGATGAGCCCATCGCGCAGATCCCAGACCGGTTGCCCGGTCCGGATCAGATCGAGGTACCAGAGCGCGTCCGTCGTATCTCCCAGCAGCACCGCGCCTGCGAGTTGATTGTTCTTAACGACGAGTTTGCGGTAGGTGCCGCGCTCAGTATCGGTGAACAAGATCGGTTCGGTTCCAGGCGCCCCGGCGAAGTCGCCAGCCGAAAACACGTTGACGCCAGAGACCTTCAGGTTCGTGGCGAGCAGAGAACCTTCGTATTGGGTGCCATCACCGCAAAGATGATCGGCAAGAACGCGCGCCTGCTCATAAGCCGGCTCGACCAATCCGTAGCAGACGCCGCGGTGCTCGGCGCATTCACCAATGGCATAGATATCGGCGCTATTGGTTTGCATCTGGTCGTTGACGACGATGCCGCGATTGACCTCGAGATCGGCGAGGCGGGCGAGGCCGGCGCGTGGGCGAATGCCGGCGGCCATCACGATAAGATCGGCCTCAATGATGCGCCCATCAGCCAAGCGCAAGCCGCCAACCTTGCGGCGGCCCTGAATGGCAGAACTCTCCGCTTTGAGAAGGACGCGGATGTCGCGCGCTTCGAGCGCGGACTTCAACATATTCGCAGAGCGCGCATCGAGCTGACGTTCCATCAGCCGGTCCATGAGGTGCACGACCGTGACCTCTGCACCTGCCTTCCGCAGGCCGTAGGCGGCCTCCAGTCCCAAAAGCCCTCCGCCGATGACGACTGCGCGCAGCTTTCCGTCGGTGCGCGCCAGCATGTCGTCGACATCGGACTTCGTCCGAAATGTCAGAACGCCGGAAAGCTCGGCGCCCGGTAGCGGGAGCCGGATGGGCTCCGATCCGGTCGCCAGAACGAGCTTGGTGAAGGGAAGACGCGCGCCCCCGCGCAAACGCACGACGCGTGCGCGCGGATCGACGTTCATCGCTTGGCGACCGCAGACGAGGGCGACGCGCCGCTCCTCCCACCATGATCGAGGCTTGAGCTCAAGATCCGCCTGGCCGACCTCGCGCGCGAGCAGCGAGGACAAAAGCACGCGGTTGTAAGCGAGTGAGGGCTCCTCTCCGACGACGGTTATGGCATAGCGATCAGGATCACGCCGCGTCACCTCGTCGACGAGCCGGGCAGAGGCCATGCCGTTTCCGACGATGACGAGCTGCTCGTTCATGCAGCCTCTCCCATCGCTTTCGCGCCTTCGGCCTTGCCGACCGAGCCGTGCTCGAACTCATCAAGGAAACCAAGGACGGCCTCGCGATACTCGTAGTAGCGGGGATGGCCGAGCAACGCCTTGCGTGTGCGCGGGCGCGGTATGTCGATTTCGACAACGCGGCCGACACGCGCGTTTGGACCATTGGTCATCATGACGACGCGGTCGGCCAGAAGGATGGCCTCGTCGACATCGTGCGTCACGCAAACGGCGGTGACGGATGTACGTGTCCACACTTCCATCAGGACTTCCTGCAAGGCCCACCGCGTCAGGCTATCAAGCATTCCGAACGGCTCATCGAGCAGCAGAAGCTTCGGCGAGAGAGCGAACGCGCGCGCAAGACCGACGCGCTGCTTCATGCCGTTGGAAAGCTCCGAAGCGTACTTCGTCATTGCGTCGCCGAGCCCCACGCGGGCGAGGTAGTAGTGCACCACGTCCTGGCGCTCGCTGCGTGAGGCGTCGGGGTAGACGCGATCGACGCCGAGAGCGACGTTCTGCTCGGCTGTGAGCCACGGGACGAGCGAAGGCGCCTGGAACACGACCGCACGGTCGGGACCGGCCTCGTAGATCTGGCGATCGTCGAGGAAAATGCCGCCCGCCGTGACGTCCTGCAGGCCGGCCGCCATTGAGAGTACCGTCGACTTGCCGCAGCCCGAGTGACCGATAAGCGAAATGAACTCGCCCTTTTTCATCTTGAGGGCAAAGTCCTCAACGACGGTGAGCGGCCCCTTGGGTGTGGAATACGTCTTGGAAATTTGGCTGAAATCGAGATAGCGGTCTTCGCGCTTGGCCTCGGCCGCAGCCTTGGCGTAGGCAGCCGGCAGCTTGTCGTCTCGCGAAAAGAAGGGAACGACGTTGGGAAGCTCCGGTCCGCTGTTGCTTCCCGCGCGGCTGAGCTCGCCGGCTTCCATGAGGTAGCTCGTAATGCCTGCGCGCAGTTCGTGGAACGTGGAGTCATGATTGAGGGCGACGCGGTTGCGCGGATAGGGCAGCTCGACCTTGTATTCCGGCCCAAGCGTGCCATCCGGGTTGAGCGGGACAATACGGTCGGCGAGCAGGATCGCCTCGTCGACGTCGTTTGTGATCAACAACATCGTCGCATTCGACTCGGCGCGAATATCCGCAAACTCATCTTGCAGTTTTGCCCGCGTCAGTGCATCGAGTGCGGACAAGGGCTCGTCGAGCAACAGGACGTCGGGCTGCATGGCAAGTGCACGCGCGACCGACACGCGTTGGCGCATTCCTCCCGACAGCTCCGCAGGGCGCCGGTCGCGTGCATGCGCAAGGCCCACCATGTTCATGTACTTTTCGGTGAGTGTCCTGCGCGCAGCCTTCGGCTCGCGAGAGTGCACAGCATCGACGGCCAGGCCGATATTGTCCCACACGGTGAGCCACGGCATCAGCGCGTAGCTTTGGAAGACAACGCCGCGCTCAGGCCCCGGCCCGGTGACGCGCTTGCCTTTGTAGAGAACCTCACCCTTGTCCGGCTTGCGCAAGCCGGCAAGCAACGAAATGAGCGTCGTCTTGCCGGTGCCCGAGAAGCCGAGGACAGCAAGAAGCTCGCCCTCCTCGACTTTCAGGTCGATGCCCTTCAGCACCTCCGTGCGCGCTTGCGACGTGCCGTATCCGGCAGAAACATTCTTCAATTCGAGAATTGCCATGTCCCTGCCCCCTAGCGTGCCGGGCCATGCGTGACGGCGGTCTGAACTGCCACCATCAGCCGATCCAAGAGAAAACCGATGATGCCGATTGTCACCACCGCGACCATGATGCGCGCCAGCGAGTCAGACGAGCCGTTCTGGAACT
>CAZUKP010000089.1:0-10870 GCA_964620915.1 uncultured Hyphomicrobium sp.
TGCCGATCGAATGGAAGATCGAGGAGAACTATCGCGCCAAGGGCCGCAACAAGGATGCGGTGCCGGTGATCGAGTTCCGCCGCGAGTGCCGCGAGTTCGCCGAGCATTGGATCGACGTGCAGCGCGAGGAGTTCAAGCGCCTCGGCATCGTCGGCGACTGGTCGCATCCTTACATCACGATGAGCTATCCCGCCGAAGCGACGATCGCCAGCGAGCTTATGAAGTTCGCCATGAACGGCACGCTCTATCGCGGGTCGAAGCCCATCATGTGGTCGGTGGTGGAAAAGACAGCGCTGGCGGAGGCCGAGGTCGAGTATCACGACTACACGTCGGATCAGGTCTGGGTGAAGTTCCCGGTGACTGAGTGGGGCGGCTTAGGCAGCGATCTTGCTGAGATTAATGCAGCGGCCGACGATCTTCAGGACGCTTGCATCGTTATATGGACGACGACTCCCTGGACGATTCCAGGAAACCGCGCGATCTCGTATTCTTCGAAAATCGCGTACGGAATCTACGAAGTGACAGAGGCGCCAGAAGACAATTGGGCGAAGCCGGGCGACAAGCTCATACTTGCCGATTCTCTTGCCGAGAACGTCCTTGAACAGGCGCGTGTCAACTCGTATTGCCGACTTCGGACAATGACCGATGATATGCTGTCGCATGTCTACTGTAGCCATCCGCTCAAGGCGCTCGGCTACGATTTCGATGTCCCGCTTCTCGATGGCGAGCACGTCACCGAGGATACGGGTACCGGCTTCGTGCACACCGCGCCGGGTCACGGCACCGATGACTACCAGATCTGGCTGGCGAACGCGGGCGCACTCAAGAAACGCGGTATCGACTCCACAATCCCCTTTACCGTCGATGCCGATGGTGTGTTCACCAAGGATGCACCCGGGTTTACCGGCAAGCGCGTGCTCAACGAAAAGGGCGACAAGGGCGACGCCAACGAGGCGGTCATCGAAGCCTTGAAAGGCGCTGGCAATATCATCGGGCGCGCCCGCCTGAAGCACCAGTATCCGCACTCCTGGCGCTCCAAGAAGCCGGTGATCTTTCGCAACACGCCCCAGTGGTTCATTGCGATGGACAAGCCCATCAAGGGCGTGCCGAAGGGCTCCAACCGCACACTGCGCGAGATCGCGCTCAATGCGATCAGCGATACAGACTGGGTGCCGGCGTCCGGCGAGAACCGCATTCGCGGCATGATCGAACAGCGCCCCGACTGGGTGCTCTCGCGTCAACGTGCCTGGGGCGTGCCGATCACCGTCTTTACGAACAAGGAGACGGGCGAGGTCATCCCGTCGTCCAAGTTTGCCAAGTCGAAAGAGTTGATGGCGCGCATTACCGAAGCGTTCGCGGATGAAGGTTCCGACGTTTGGTTCAAGGAGGGCGCCAGGGAGCGCTTCCTCGACGGTCTCGTCGATGACCCCACCGCTTGGGAACAAGTGCGCGACATTCTCGATGTGTGGTTCGATTCAGGCTCCACGCACGCTTTCGTCTTGGAAGACGCCAAGCAGTTTCCCGGTCTCACCGGCATCAAGCGCCAGCGCGACGGCGGCAAGGACCGTGTCATGTATCTGGAAGGCTCAGACCAGCACCGCGGCTGGTTCCAGTCTTCGCTTCTGGAATCGTGTGGAACACGCTGGCGCGCCCCTTACGACACGGTCCTGACCCACGGCTTCATCCTCGACGAGAAGGGCGAGGACAAGATGTCGAAGTCGAAGGGCAACGTGCTCTCGCCGCAGGATGTCATGAAGGCGTCGGGGGCCGACATCCTCCGGCTGTGGGTGGCGTCCGCCGACTACGCGCACGACATCCGCTTTGGCCCAGGCATCGTCAAGCACTCCGTCGAGGCTTACCGCAAACTGCGCAACACGCTGCGTTGGATGCTCGGGGCACTTGGTCATCTGAAAGACGAGGACCGGGTCAAGTTCAAGGACATGCATGACCTCGAGCTTGAGCGTTTGATGTTGCACCGGCTGACTGAGCTGGACGAGGAAGTGCGCGCCGCCTACGCCGCTTACGACTACCGCAGGGTCTTCACGGTGCTGTCGCAGTTCATGAACTCGGAACTATCGGCCTTCTATTTCGACATCCGCAAGGACGCACTCTACTGCGAGCCCTATTCAAGCGTGAAGCGGCGCGCGGCCCTCACTGTGATCGACGAAATCTTCAAGGCACTCGTATCTTGGCTGGCGCCGATCCTGTCGTTCACGGCCGAGGAAGCCTGGCTCGCGCGCAATCCTTCTGAGGAGGGCTCGGTCCATCTGGAGACCTTTCCCGAGATCGATTCTGCCTGGCGCAATATTGAGCTTGCCGAGAAGTGGGAAAAAGTTCGCGCGGTGCGTCGCGTCGTGACTGGTGCGCTCGAGTTGGAGCGCGCAGACAAGCGCATTGGTTCGAGCCTGGAAGCCGCGCCGGAAGTTTACGTGTCCGACAAGGAGACCTTGCGGGCGCTAGAGCGGGTGGACCTGGCTGAGATTTCGATAACGAGCGCGACCAAATTGATCGCCAAGGCCGCGCCCGACGATGCATTCCGTCTTCCCGACGTCGCGGGTGTCGGCGTTGTGCCGAAGCGCGCGGAGGGCAAGAAGTGCGCCCGCTCCTGGCGCGTTCTTTCCGATGTCGGGTCTGACCCGGACTTTCCGGATCTGTCGCCCCGCGACGCTGCGGCCGTGCGCGAGTTCGACCAGCGGGCAAAGGACAATCCGGCGTGACGGTGAGCAAGACGGCCTCCCACGGATGGCTTTGGGGTCCCTTCTCGCGGTTGGGGCTCGTGGTGGCGCTTGCCGCGCTGGTGATCGACCAGGCGAATAAGTGGTGGATGCTTGAGATTTTTCGCATTGCAGAAAAGGGCAGGGTCGCGGTCACCCCCTTTTTGGACCTTGTCTTCGTGAAAAATACCGGAATCAGCTACAGCTTGTTCGACCAAGACAGCTTTGAGGGCCAGCTGGCGCTTGCCGCCTTTGGTCTCGTGGCGACTGTGGCCTTATGGGTGTGGCTCGCGCGCGGCGGGACGAGCGCCCTGATGTCGGTCAGCCTGGGCCTGATTATGGGCGGGGCCATTGGGAACGCCATTGACCGGGTCTTGCTCGGCGGGGTTGCAGACTTCTTCTCCCTCCACGCTTTCGGGTTTTATTGGTACGTGTTCAATATAGCCGATGTGGCGATTGTTGCCGGGGTCATTGGGCTGCTGTATGACTCGTTTCGAGCGAGTCGCAATGACGCCTCAAAGCCGTTGTAGCCGAACATCTTAGGTCTTTGCGCTGCACGTCGGATTGGCGCGTACTTTTGAAGCGACCACGGGGGAGAAGCATGTCGCCAAGAACCCGCAACCTCTTGGGTGTTGTGCGTGCAGTTCCGTTCTGCCTCGCGCTTGGCGTGGCTGGTTGCTCCATGGATGAAGTTCAGTTCAATGGCGGTATTTTCGATGCCGTTGGGCTTTCGGATTACGCAAAGTCAAAGGGCTCCGAACCTCAGCTCGCGGCGAGAGCTCCACTTGTTGTGCCGCCGTCACTCGACCGGCTGCCCCAACCGGGATCCGGCCAGCAAGAAGACCAGTTGGCTGGGATCAAGGATCCCGACATCGCCAAGAAAGCTTCTCAGGCCGAGTTGGAACGCCAGCAAGCTGAGTACTGCAAGGTTAACTACGAAGACGCGCTCACCCACGGCGACGAGTCCACTGCAATCAATGCAACTGGTCCGCTGGGGCCATGCCGGCAGTCGGTGCTCTCGTCCATCAAGAAGTGGAACAAGAGCGAATAGCTCAGCGCGCCGCCACTCCGCTATTTTGTTGTGAGCTGAGGCTAAGTATGCCGCCTGTCGGTCGATGCTTGGCTCGTCCTCATGTCATCGTCAGCATACGAAGATCTGTTGACTCGCCTCAAAACAAAACATTTGCGCAGTTGGTCGCACCCACTTATATCGGCAGCGGTGATGGAGAGGTCCTCTCTCTCGTCGCCGTCTAAGGAGGAAACAAAATGAAGATTTGGAACAAGCCGCAGGTGCGTGAGCAGGAAGTCGGCCTCGAAGTTACGAGCTACCTGCCGGCCGAGATCGACATCATCTAATCGTCGATCACTGCGACACTGCTAAGCGGCGGTCGAGTCTTCGGCCGCCGCTATTTTTTGCGGACACGGTTGCGACGTCGGCCTATTCTTTGTCGAATTCGGTTTCGTTGCGCGCCATCCATCTTTCGAACGAGTGCCGCAAAATATCGATGTCAAAGCGAATGCCTTCCAACACTTGCGCGGATTGATCGCCTTCCGTGTCAAGACGCCGTCTGATGTCGGCGTGGCTCTCAACCATCTTGTGCCAGTCGTCTTTCGCGTGCGCAGCGATCTCGTCCTTGGCCCCAAGCGATTCCTTTGCCTCGCTGATCTTTTGGCCCAGCTCATCAAGCTTGCGCCTCGTTTCTTTTGCGATCGCATCGTGGCTCATTTCGCTCTCCGGTGTTCCTTGGCTCATGTCCGCTGGCTTGACCTATGGAGATAGGCACGTCAACCACACCGTAGAGCCCAGCAGGGACCAAATAGTCAAGGCTTCGACGAGGCGTCGACTGAGTTCCCAAGTCGGACTTCGCGCCCGTCATTTCGTCGCAGTGGACCGCGGCACGAACTTTAGCAGCAATAGTCCGACAGCAGCCGAGGCAGCGAGATAGAACCCTGGAGATGCCTCCCAGCCGGTTCCTCTGACAAGCGTAGTAGCAATCAACGGCGCGGTGCCACCGGCAACGGCAACGGCGGTGTTGTAGCCGATCGACAGAGACGAGCAGCGCACCTCAACGCGGTGGAGCGATACGAAAACAAACGGCGCGGCTCCGTAGTAGATGGCCATGATCAGCGCCAGACCGAGTTGGGCGGCCAAAGCCCCCGATATCGCGCCAATACCGGCGAGCATCAGCAGCGGAACGGGCAGGATGATACCGCCAATGCCGGCAATCGCCATTACGAGGCGCGGGCCCACGATGTCCGTGAGGGCGCCCGCAAGCGGGACGACGATTGTTGCGAGCAGGAGCCCGCCCGTGCCGATGGCCAAGGCGGTCGATAGGGGAAGCCCGACCACTTTCGACAGGTCGGCGCTCAACCAAACGAAGATCACGTAGTAACCGACAGAGGGCATCCAGTTCAGCCCTGCCGTCACGGCGATTTCCTTGGGATGCGTCAGGAGAGCCGTTCGCAGCGGGTTCTCCTCGACGACATCCTGGTTGCGCAGTTGGCAGAAGCTGGGAGATTCACTCACGCCCGCGCGGATCCACAATCCCGCACCCGCAATCAGGATTCCTGTCAGGAACGGCAGCCGCCAACCCCAACTGTTGAGGTCGGCCTGAGAAAGAACCTCGGTGACAAGCCACGCCACACCCGCACCGAGCAGACCACCGATCAGCGAGCCAAACTCCGCAAAGCTGCCGTAGAGCGCCTTCCGGTTCGGTTGAGCGTGCTCGACCAGAAACACAATCGATCCGGTAAACTCACCACCGGTCGACAGGCCTTGAACGAAGCGAAGCGCGACAAGCAATAGCGGCGCAAGGATGCCGACGCTTTCGTATGTCGGGAGCAGGCCAAGCAGGAAGGTTGGCACGCCCATAAGGATGACGGACAAGGCGAGCAGGCGGCGGCGGCCGAAGCGATCGCCAATATGGCCGTACATCACGCCGCCGAGCGGGCGCGCGAGAAATCCAATGGCGAAGACCGAGTAGGCGCCGATCAGAGAAACGAGCGGGTCATCGGAGGGAAAGAACTGGCCCGCAAAGACGGTCGCCAGATAGCCGTAAAGTGCGAAGTCGTACCATTCGAGGATGTTGCCAGCGATCCCAGCAGCCACGACGCGGGCGCCTGGCTTTGCGGTTTCGTCCCTTGGCGCCGGTGAACCCAATCGCCTGCCCCCCGCAGTTGCGCCTTCTGAGGCTCTTAACGGCGGCGATTAAAACATGCAGGGCGACCACGCGACAGCCCTGTTCATTGGGTCAAAAAGAATTGTCGCTGGCGCCAGGCCCAGACATCACATCCGTATGTTCGCCGGTCGGCGATCCAGCTCGGCGAGCCAACCCTTCACGTTGCGTGCAGGCCAGCCAATTCGGCGCGGACCGATCCGCCGCGGCTTTGGAAATCGTCCGCCGATGACCATGCGCGTCAGCGTTGGGAGTGATACGCCGGTGAGCCGGACCACCTCGTTGGTGTCCAGCAAAGCGTCGTCCGATGGTGATGCCTGTTTCGACAGCATGAAGTCTTGAGGCCCGCTGCAATCGTCCGGCGGCAAGTCGCCAAACGTTGTGCACCACGCTTCAACCAGTGCCTCGACTTCGAACGGACTGAGTTCGCGTCCTTCTTCGTTCTTGCCGGTATCCCACATCGCGACGAGCTGGTGCGGCGATGCGTCGACGAAGTACGAACCAAGTGCAGACCGGTAGTCGCTATACTGTTTCAGTTCCAACCATTCATCGGCGAGCGCAATGGCTTGCGTTATGCTGTTCATGACATGCCCCCTGTCGGCTTTGTCGACGCCGAGTGTTCTTCACAAGAGCACTATCGCAAAGGTCAATGATTTGGCCGGACTTGGTCAATGATTTCTAGGGCTTGGCGATGTTTTTTGTGACGTCGTAGTGCCACAAAAGAAACGGGCGAGAATGCTGCGACGCGAAAAACAGCCGCAAAACAGGCATCGAGAACAGTTTGCAGTGAACGTACGGCGTTGCGCGGATGGTCACTGCGAACTTTGAAATGCGGCGCCAATCGCGCGATCAGGACCCGCCCATTGGTTCGGCGGACATTTCGATCAGCCCAATCTGAGAGTACTATTGGGGCCCAACTTGGCCCAGCAATCCAGCCACTAAGGCAATAAATAGTAACCCGATCGAGAACCAGGTCACCGCGCTGGTGCTTAGGAATTCGACATCGATCGTCTGTCTTCTCTTGCGCGACATGGTTATCCCCCCGTGTCGTTTGTTCGCTTAGAAGCTCACCTCTGCATCACTGGCTACATCACCCATTTGAAACAGGGCGGCCAGTCTCACTGATTTGGCTAGGTGAGGTAAAGACCCCGCGTGCAAAAAAATTCAGCCGAACGCGCGCGCTCTACAACTCTGCGAATTCGGGAGCTGCGATGAACAGTTGGAGGACCGCATTCATGCCGCAACTGCGGCATCGGCGTCTCTGGCGTCAGTTATGACAGTTGCGAGACTTTCGGTTGGTGGAGCCGAGCGGGATCGAACCGCTGACCTCGTGAATGCCATTCACGCGCTCTCCCAACTGAGCTACGGCCCCGACCGTTGGGAAATATTTTCGTGGGCACGGCGCGCAAGCGTCGCATCCCCGAAAAGCAGTGGGCCTGATTAGGGCCTGGGGGGTAAAACTTCAAGGGCGAACTTCGAGGAGCCTTAGGCCCCCCGCCCTGCCTACTCTTAGGTCTCGTCCTTTTTCTCAGCGACGGCGCCGCCGATGATATTGGTCACATCGCCGCCGTCCTCCTCTTCCTCCTCGAGGAACGTCTCGTCATCGCTGTCGTCGACGGCATCATCCGTCTCGACGTCCTCCAGCGTATCTTCCTCTTCGACCGTCTCCTCAGTGGACTCGGCTTTGGCGAGTTCTGCCTTCTTTGCCTTGCGTGCCTTTTCCTCTTCGTTTTCCTGAGGGATCGGTACCGGCGAGGAGGCGATCACGTAGTTCGCCCCGCAGATCGGACAAGTGATTGGAGTCCGGTCGAGGTCATAGAAGCGGGCGCTGCACTCGCTATTCTGACAGGTGCGCTTGGTCCCGCGATCTTGCTTAGACGCCATTGAGCTAACCTTAAGTCTTTGTGAGATTTGTCGCGATCTGCCACATGCTTCCCGCCTTGTCAAAGCAAAGCGGAGCCCCGCTGCGTGCCGGGAGGTGCGTGTGCCGCGGCGTTGACAGCCCAGCAGCTCGTCGGCTCTATGCAATCGAAACTCGCCGACAAAGGCCAAGCCCGGCGCCCGCTGGAGCCAAGACCCCCGTGCCTTCTGATGTCACTCCCGCCCCAAGGCCCCTCACCGCGCACGCGGTCGAGTCCTTGCGCGGCCGCGTACAAGTGCCCGGGGATAAGTCGATTTCGCACCGTGCGCTCATAATTGGCGCTCTGGCTTCGGGCATCACGCGCATCACCGGGCTGCTTGAGGCGGAAGACATCCTTGCCACCGCCGGTGCCATCGAGGCGGCGGGCGCACCAGTGGAAAAAGCAGACGCGGAATGGACTGTCACGGGCCGTGGCGTTGGCGGGCTGTGCGCACCAGAGGCACCGATCAACTTTGGTAACTCGGGCACAGGCGTGCGCTTGATGCTGGGCGTCATTGCCGGCCACGACATGCGCGTGCGTTTGACGGGCGATGCCTCCTTGAGCAGGCGGCCCATGGCACGCGTGTTGACCCCCTTGAAGCAAATGGGCCTTGAAATCGAGGAGGGCGAGGACATGCTGCCGCTGACCGTGCGGGGCTCCTCGAGCCTCATCCCGATCGTCTACGAGCTGCCGGTTCCCTCAGCACAGGTGAAGAGTGCCATCCTCCTTGCCGGCTTGCACGCGGCCGGTGAGACGACGGTGATCGAAAAGGAGGCGAGCCGCGATCACACTGAGCGGATGCTGCGCTACTTCGGGGCCGAGGTGCGAACGACTGAGTTGGACGGCCGCACGGCGATCACCATAAAGGGCGATGGAGAGTTGCAGGCCCAGACGATCAAAGTACCAGGCGATCCCAGCTCAGCGGCATTTCTCGCGGCAGCCGCTCTTATCGTTTCCGGCTCGGATGTGACCATCGAAGGCGTGCTGGTGAGCCCGACGCGTAGCGGCTTTTATCAGACGCTGCGTGAAATGGGCGGTGATGTTGAATTTCTGAATGAGCGAGATGAGAGCGGTGAGCGGGTTGCCGATATTCGCGTTCGCGCTTCCAAGCTGAAGGGCGTTGCGGTGCCGGCCGAGCGCGCGCCCAGCATGATTGACGAATACCCTGTGCTTGCCGTCGTTGCAGCGTTTGGCGTAGGCGAAACGCGCATGCATGGGCTCGCCGAACTCAAGGTCAAAGAGAGCGACCGCTTGGCCGCGACGGTTGCGGGGCTTGCGGCCAATGGCGTTGAGGCGTTGGCCGATGGTGACACGTTGATCGTACGCGGGACGGGGAAGGTTTCAGGTGGGGGCACCGTCGCCACGCACCTCGACCACCGCATTGCCATGGCGTTCCTCACCATGGGCCTCGCCAGCGCGCAGCCGGTAACGGTCGATGATGCGCGCATGATTGCAACGAGCTTCCCTGAATTCCGCGCGTTGATGGAAAGGATCGGTGCGAAATTCGGTGAGACAGCGGGGCCGCAGCGATGATAATCGCGATCGACGGCCCGGCGGCCTCAGGCAAGGGCACGCTTGCCAAGCGCGTTGCCGCACACTGGGACCTTCCCTGTCTCGACACAGGCCTGCTCTATCGTGCGGTTGCGCGCGATGTCCGCGCACGCAGGCTCAAACTGACCGACACCTGGGCCGCAGTTGCAGCCGCTCGCAGCCTCGAACCAGATTCGCTTCAGGACCCAGGCCTGCGCGATCGCACCATGGGCGAATGGGCCTCGGTTGCCGCCAGTATTCCCGAGGTGAGGGCGGCGCTGCTCGCCTATCAGCGCGCGTTCGCCGGCCAGGCTGGCGGTGCGGTCCTCGATGGCCGGGATATCGGCACGGTCGTTTGTCCCAAGGCGGACGTGAAGCTTTATGTGACTGCAAGTCCCCAGGTGAGGGCTGAACGCCGCTTTTCCGAGCTTCAGGCGCGATTAGAGCCCGTGACCTACGAGGCCGTGCTTGAGGACATCCAGCGCCGCGATGCCCGGGATGCGGGCCGTCAAAGCGCCCCCATGCGCCCTGCGGACGACGCGATCTTGCTTGAAACCTCCGAGTTGGATATAGAGGCGGCATTCGACGCCGCTGTCGGATTGATCAAGAGGAAGATCGGCCAATAGGGCACCCAAAGGGTGACCCAAATTGTATTGGCGGCAAAGCCCATCGCAGCGGCATCAGATCCAGCATTCACATCAGCCGGCAGGAGACTGTCCGACCACGTCGGCCGTGGCGGATGGATCGCGCCGCTTCAGCCATCCGTTCGTGCCGCTTTCACGCGGCGCACGAAACACATCAAGGAGTGTCAACCAGAATGTCAGATGCAGCCACCTCGAAAGAGCTCAACCCGACGCACGAGGAGTTCGCCGCATTGCTCGCCGAAAGCCTCGCCAAAGATGACCTGTTTGAGGGCAGCGTCGTTAAAGGCAAGATCGTCGGTATCGAGAAGGACCTCGCTGTCATCGACGTTGGCTTGAAGATGGAAGGGCGCGTGCCGTTGCGCGAGTTTTCGGTTGGCGGTCCGGCTGTAGATCTCAAAGTCGGTGACGAGGTTGAGGTCTACCTGGAGCGCATTGAGAATGCGCTGGGCGAGGCTGTCCTCTCTCGCGACAAGGCACGCCGTGAGGAGAGCTGGGGGCGCTTGGAGAAACAATTTGAGAAGGGCGAGAAGGTTTCCGGCGTCATCTTCAACAAAGTGAAGGGCGGCTTCACTGTCGATCTCGACGGTGCCGTGGCGTTCCTTCCTGGCAGCCAGGTAGACATTCGTCCTGTTCGCGACATTGGCCCCCTTATGCACCAGCCGCAGCAATTCCAGATCCTAAAGATGGATCGCCGCCGCGGTAATATCGTTGTCTCGCGCCGCTCTGTTCTGGAAGAGACGCGCGCTGAGCAACGCGCCGACATCGTCGCCCGCCTCGAGGAGGGACAGGTGATCGAGGGTCTGGTGAAGAACATCACCGACTACGGCGCCTTCATCGACCTCGGCGGCATCGATGGTCTGCTGCACGTCACCGATATGGCTTGGCGGCGCGTCAATCATCCGACC
>CAZUKP010000090.1:0-10553 GCA_964620915.1 uncultured Hyphomicrobium sp.
AGGTGCGCGGCTTGCCCGACTGGACAGGTATCCGCAATCGGCGGCAGCTGCACGCAGGAAACTGTTTATGCTTCCGAGCAGCGTCGGACTGGTCGGACGAATGGCCGCGAGTTGGGTGGCGCTGAGTTCCAAGAACGTATGGCGATTGGCGGACCCACAGAAATGCTGCCGCCCGCAACCAATGAGGACGCTTGGTTGAGCGACAACCCGGATGCTTCCGACTACGCGCTTGAAGATGGCGATACGTCTGAGCCGGATTTGACGCCCCCTGACCGTCAGGAGTTTGCGGGTTCAAAGCGGCAGTCTCGCAGCGCGCAGGCCGCGCGGGATCGCAATCTCATGCTCAGTCTTGGTGGCGGTTTCTGAACAATCTACTTCCCTAAGCCCAGAAGGCTGGTTCTCCCGCGCGAGCACAGCGGAATACTTTCGGGTCTGCTGCGTAGCAACAAGTTCTGATTTCGGTCAGAAGAACGAACTCCAAAAATTGATGTCAATCAAATGTGGGCATTGCCCGCAGCTGTATCTTTGAGCATCCAACGCAGCCGCTTTCAGGGGAGCGAATATGTTCAAGATCGCCGCGCTCGTATGGATCATGCTTGCAACGACGATGGCCGGCATTTCACTGCTTGTCATCGTCACGGTGCCACAGCTGGCCGATGACGCCCAATCCCTCATTCCCATCGTTGGTGTGACGGCGATGGTCATCGCGATGCCCCTATCCTACGTCATCGCGCGCCGCATTTCGGATGCAACAGCCAGTTGAGCGTGCTCCAGTTGGGCAAGAGCTGACGTCGGAAGATTTTTCTTGTCTGGGACACGGGGATCGCGCACGGTTTGATGCTCTCATCGGAGCACTGATCGTGAAGTGTGGACAGTGAGGGGGCATGTCCTACGACGATCTCATTCTTCTCCAGACGTCCGCCCAGATGGTTTTTGCGGTGTGCCTGTTCGGCGGGATCGCCTTCTTCCTGACAGGTCTAATCCGCCCGCGCTGGGTTGGCTTCTCCAAACGCCTCTGGGTCATCTTGAGCACCTTCGGCATCTGGCTCTTTGGTGTGATGATCTATGGCGGCGCCATCGCCTATACCCATTCTCAGCCAAACGGCCCGCATGCCTTCGAGTCCTATATGGACGGGTGGACGGCGCGGCTTTGCATTCAGGACCCAACGCGTGAGAATTGCGCCGAGTTGAAAAAGAAGTGTGTCGAACGCGACCCGACGCACCCGTCATGCCGCATCCTGGCGGGCGAAGACCCCAAGAAATTCTACAGCACAACGACAAGGACGAACTCGCAGTAGCGGACGCCGCAGCCCGCTATTTTCACGCCGTTGTGCCACGTCTCGATATGCCGCGCGTGCGATGCGAGGTGGGCACCTGTGTTTTCCGACCTGCGCCATTGGACTGTGCGTTGAGTGCACTATACTCCGCACTGTAGGCTCGGGCTCGAACAGGGGCGTTAGTGTGAAACAGTTTTCGCGAAGACTTCAGCGGCACCTCGGCGCCACTGCGTTGGTGATTGCCTGCTGTCTTACCGGGCCGGTTCATGCGGCTGATGCTGCGGCCACCGACGATGAGGCGGCCGCAGCGCTTGCCGATTTTGTCGGGAATCTCGAAAAAAGCGCGATCGTCGGTGAGCCGAAGATCGTCGACTGCACATTGTCGGGCGGAGCCAGGACGAAGTGCTTTCAAGTCTCCATGAGGCCGACGCCGACACGTCACAAGCCTGGCCCTTGGTGTCCAAAGAATATTTCGGATGGGCCAGACACAAGCGGCATCTGGATCGAGAAGGGAAAAGTCTACGATGCAGACGGGGCGTTCGTCGCGAATTTGGCGACCTTCTATGACGACCCGCGCTGGCAGATGTTCGATCCCGCGACGGGCAAGGTCAAGGTGACGAACAGTAAGGAGTCATGTGCGGCGGCGGCACGCCCGGATGTCGACCCGAAATACCAGAATTACTGCGTTGAGTGTTTGACGTCCTACCTCGACCCGCAGCCGGTCCTTACGTTTGTTATCCCTGTCAGGCCTATCAGGTCGGATCGACCCGGACGGATGTCACGGGCAACCGGTGCCGGTGTCGCGTTCAATGGTGTACGTTTCGATGAGCCTGCACCCTTGTGGGCTATTCTCGGCGCGCACACGCTGGCTCCGTTCGATGATTGCGGGGGACATGTGAACTTGCACGTCGGATATCACTATCATGCCGCGACGGGGTGTACGAAGCAGGTGTCGCAACCCAACGCTCATGCACCACTAATCGGTATGGCCCTCGACGGGTACGGTCTGCATACGCTGCTGAATGAAGATGGTACGGAACCCAAAGATCTCGATGCCTGCCGCGGGCATGATTTTCCCGACATCGGATACCACTACCATGTGTCGGAACCGGGCGAGAACCAACTCATTGGATGCTTTTCGGGCGAGCACGGCTGTGTTCTGCGCGAGGCAGACGGAACATGCGATGCGACGAGGTTACCGCCTCCGCCACCCCGGTGATTGCGGCTCGCCCACCAAACAGAAAGGGGATCACATTTGGAATGTGATCCCCTTACCTCTTTGCCGCTCAACTAGGTTCGTTGAGCTTGGCAATGCTCAGTCCAGCTATCTGATGACGCAGTCATCATATACACGGCTGACGTTGTTGCAGTCATACGCCGTGATCTGGCTCAGCGCTTCACGCCTTTCCAGAGTGGGCTTTGCATAGGTGAATTTCATAGTGTGGTCCCCTCAGCCAAATTGGATAGTGACCACTTCAAGTAATGTGATTCGGGGCGTGCACTGACAAAATGACTTATGTTCAAGTCACGACCGGCGTGCTGCGGGTTGGAATTTCGCTCGCTGTGTGACGGTTGCGCAACTGTCGGTGCTTGTGCGGCGCCCTTGCTCGCAATGTTGGTTGCGGCCGATTTTGGGGGCTGTCGAAACGAGAGGGTCCGACCTGGTGAAGGCCGGACCCATCTATTTGCGTTACTCGCAAGGCACCGTGAGGGTCATAGAGACGGTGGGGAAGAACTTCTTGCAGGTTAGCTTAGCTTCGCGCTTCGGCTCATCGATAACGTCGTTGTTTTCGTCCAGAGACGCCGTGGAGATGCTCGACTGTTCCGTCGTGGCCTTGATCGAAATGCTTTCAGCACTCTCAACGGCTTTTGCGGCGGTCTTTGTCTCCTTGGTGCGCTTTAGGGCTGCGAGCTTCTTACGCTTTGCGGCTTCGAGCTTCTTACGCTTCGCGGCTGCGAGCTTCTTACGCTTCGCGGCTTCGAGCCTCTTACGCTTGGCCGCCGCATAGGAGCGCTTCTTCAAATAGCGCTTCTTGGCATAATAGGGACTCGGACCGGTTGTCGTATGGCCGCGAACAACGACTGGAACGTGCTCACAGGAGATGCAAGCCTGGGCAGCCGAGCCGAAAATCGTCAGCGTGGCAAAGATTGAGGCGGCGAGTGCGAGAATGGCGCGGTTCATTCTTGTGCTCCGTTGGTTGATCAGTTGGTCTCAGAGTGGTGTTCGTTTCTGAGGCTGATCATGCGAACAGCAGCGCCGACGCGCTGTTCCGCCGGGAACAAGGTCAGCAAAATAAGGGGCTTCCGGGTTAACGACGGCTAGGAAGCCCCCCGAACTGGGAGGAGGGCTTTCTTGGGTTGGGCGTTCGGGCGAAGGCTGCCTTCAGCTTCACGCAATTAGGACTAGACACAATTCAACCAGTGGGATGACGACGGGTATGGTAAAGGACGCAGGCGTTAAGAGGCTTCAGAGCTACCTTCTCGCGGTCGACGACAAAGAATTTCTAGGCCGCGACGAACTGCGTCCTCTTCGTCTTGCGCTCGAGTTCGAGAAATTCGATCTCATGCTCAGGGAAATGGGAATCGGATCGACAATCGTCGTGTTCGGCAGCTCGCGCGTCCTCTCCCCGGAAGCAACTGAGGAAAGGCTACGCAGAGCGAAGAGTGAGATGGCGGTGGCGTTGGCCGAGGAGCAGAAGCTCCAGTCGGTTTGGTATCAGGAGGCGCGCGCATTTGGGCGCATTGTGTCGGAACGGGGCGGGTCGCTGACACCTGTCGATGGCGTTCGCGAGAACGTGATTGTGACCGGCGGAGGTCCGGGCATCATGGAAGCTGCCAATCGGGGGGCGGCCGAGGCAGGTGCACCAAGCATCGGCTTCAACATCCTGCTTCCTGAAGGGCTTTCCATAGAGGAGGGGCCTAACGCATATGCGACGCCGGAGCTAACGTGTCTGTTCCGGTACTTCGCGATACGCAAGATGCACTTCGCAATTCGCGCCAAAGCGCTCGCCATCTTTCCGGGCGGGTTCGGCACCATGGATGAGCTGTTTGAGATCCTCACTCTGAAACAAACGCGCAAGACTCCGTTGATGCCTGTGATCCTGTTTTGCCGGAGTTACTGGAAGGAGATGGTCAACTTCGAGAGGCTTGCAGAGCTTGGCATGATCGAGCCTGAAGACTTGAGACTGTTCGATGTCGTCGACACTGCCGAGGAGGGGTGGGAGGTTATCGTGAGGCGCGGTTTGACGCCAAAGCCCCCTTTGAAAGAGGACTGACGGCTCTGCGAACACAGGGGCCGCTCGACTCAAGTGCGGAACTCGCAAGCCCAAGGTCCACCTTGCATTGCCGGCGACTTGGTGACAGGAAGGCGTCCGGATCATTGTCGCGTGAGGTATCGGGAAGATGACGTTTAAGACAAAAAATATCCTTCCACTAGCGTTTGGAGCTGCGTTGGCGATTGCGCTCGCCGTTCCTGGTTCGGCCAAAGCGCAGAAAGCGGCACTCCTTGCCAATGACTGTGCCGAAGAGCTCGTGACGTTTTGCTCGAATGTAACCCCGGGGGACAACAGGCTCGTGGCCTGCTTGATCGCATACGAGGACAAGATCTCGCCACGGTGCCGGCTGACCGCATATATGGAATCGGGCAACTTGGGCAATCACATGAAGCAGCTCAAGGCGATCGGTAAGATTTGCAGCAGTGATATCTTTCAGTACTGCTCGAAGGTGCCGGCTGGTGGCGGACGCGTCTACGATTGCCTGATGAAGCATAAGGCAACGCTGACGGATGATTGCCGAAACGGCATTCCCAAGGCCGAAATGAAGTTGATGCAGCCTTAGGCACGTTTGCGAGACATTTGGTCGTCGCGCGTTGTGTTTCAAAGGGGCCGTCTAAAGGTTCCCTGCGCGCGATTCGCCGACATCTCACTCAGCGTTGGACTGATGGTTTGTCAGCGCCGCACCGGCAGCGCCAATCGCGAGCACAAGCCACGCCGCAATGAGAAGCGTGCCGCCAGTTGGGGCCGCCATCGGAAAAAGCTTGTGGCCGGTGAACGATTGCAGCGTGATCGTGCCGGCGAAGAGCACGCCGCCGAGCACCCAGCCTGCCAGCGCAAGAAGCAAAGGGCGCTGCCATATTCTGTTTGAACCAATAAGACTGGCTCCGGCCAGCACCGCGACGGCGTGGAACAGCAAGATGTTGGCGGTCCCTTCGAGGCCGGCACCTTGCACGGTGTGTGCGGCAAGGGAGGCAAGGATGACGCCTGAGCCTCCCATCAGTGCGGCCAAAAGGATGAGGATCGTTGATGTCATGGCGTGTGCTCCCTGGCGATACGACGACCCTATCGGCAAACATAGCATGTGCGAATGGGGGGCGCGGCCGCAGGATGCGGGAGTGACGTTTCGTCAGGCTAACCCGCCGTTGTCCCGAAAAGACTCCCAATGCCCGCTGTCACGGCCATTGCAAAGGCGCCCCAGAACGTGACGCGGCCGGCGGCGATGAGCATATTAGCTCCGCCGACTCTGGCTCCGATGGCTCCGAGCAGCGCGAGCGATGCGAGAGAAGTGACCGAGACGGATGCAACGAGCATGTTCAGTGGAGAAAATAAGGTCACCAACAGCGGCATGGCCGCGCCAGCTGTGAACGAGGCGGCCGAGGTCAATGCGGCTTGAACGGGGCGGGCCGTGCTGATCGAGTTGATGCCCAGCTCGTCACGGGCATGTGCGCCCAAGGCATCCTTCTTCATCAATTGATTGGCAACTTTCTTGGCAAGTTGGTGATCGAGACCGCGCTTGACGTAAATTTGCGCCAGCTCCTCATGTTCGTACTTGGGAAATTCCCGGAGTTCCTCGCTTTCGCGCGCGAGATCGGCCTTCTCGGTGTCAGCCTGTGAGCTGACCGATACGTACTCGCCGGCGGCCATCGACATGGCGCCCGCAACGAGTGCGGCAACGCCTGCAACCAGAACTTCGTGATGCTGGGCGGCTGCGGCGGCGACCCCTACGATAAGGCTGCCGGTGGACAGGATTCCGTCATTGGCGCCGAGCACGGCGGCGCGCAGCCAGCCGATGCGGTTGACCAGATGCCGTTCGGTGGGCGCCTTCAGCCTGCTCATGGGATTCTCCTATCGGGCTAAAATCAGCGCACCATGCTACCGCGTTCGCCCAAGAGATATCGTAAGACGTCAACGTAATCGAACGCGAGGGACACAACGATCGTTGCTAAGAATACCCACATGATCTGCCGGAACGGCGTAACGATCGCTGGGTTCTTCAGGTGTTGCCAAAGGTAAATTGCAAGCGGCGTCCAGAGAATGACATGCACGATGCCCAGCAGCCGAACGAGGCCGAGCTGGTCGTAGAGCCACATCATCGCGAAGTACGTGGCGATACCGGTCAACAGGATGATCAGTGAGTCGCGCCGCGACGGCTTCGAGAACACCAATGCGATTATGGTGCCGAGTATTGCGATGCCCATCCAGGTGACCCACCACTGCACCCATTGCGGCTGGGTGGCCATTGCGTCCTCGAACGACATTGTGCGGCTCCGGTTTCAGTTGAATTGAGCGTTGGCCGTCAAGGCGCGGCGTCGTGTCATTGCTGCGCGGTTGCGCAGTTGGGTTATTGTCCAGATTGATTTGGGGATCAATTTCTCAAATGCACTTTGGTCTGTCGAAGTAGCATGCCGCCCAGGGATCGTAACGGACAGATGAAGGCTGAGATCGAGGGGACTTTCGATGCGTCTGCTGGTCTTTCAACATCATGTCAGCGAGCATCCGGGAATGCTGCGCACATGTCTCCGCGAGGATGGCGTCACCTGGGACGCGGTCGAACTCGACCAGGGCGACATGATCCCGGACCTCGGCGCGTACGATGCGCTTTGGGTGCTGGGCGGCCCGATGGACGTGTGGGACGTGGAGGAACATCCCTGGCTGATTGACGAAAAGCGCGCGATCCGTACGTGGATTCGAGACCTTCAGCGTCCTTTTTTCGGGCTTTGTCTCGGCCACCAACTTCTCGCCGACGCGCTGGGGGGAACTTGCGGACCACAGCGGGTCCCCGAGGTTGGAGTGTATGACGTCGCATTGACCAACGAGGGTACTCAAGACCCGATCTATGCAGGACTTGAACGCCAGCAGACGTGTTTGCAGTGGCACTCGGTTCAGGTCGCCCAGCCGCCAGAGGATGCCGTTGTGCTTGCCTCATCGCCGGGATGCCGCGTGCAAGCAATGCGCGTGGGGGATCGTGCGTGGTCGATGCAGTATCATGTGGAGGTGGAACCGGATACCGTCGACAACTGGTTGGCCATTCCGGCCTATCGTGCTGCCTTGGAAAAATGCATCGGTGTGGATGCGATCGATAGCATGAGGCGCGAGGTCTCGGCGAAAATGCCGGACTTCAATCGGGCTGCGCGGGCGCTTTACAAGAACTTCAAGGCTGCGAGCGGTTTCGGTTGAACCGACTCCGCGATAGGCTACGGCGCGGGAATAGCAAGGAGTGGGCAGCTCGCCTCCCGCAGGACCCGTTCCGTCGTACTGCCGCGGAGTGCATCAAGAAATCCATTGTGACCCGCTGTCGGCATGACGATCAAGTCGGCGTCGCGGTCGTTGGAAATCTTCACGATTGTCTCCACCACCGGTCCTTTCATCGTCTCAATGGGCAGCTGAACTTTCACCCTTGACGTTTCCAGGACGGCTGGCGGGTTGTTGCCAATGTGAAGCAGCTTGTAGGCCGTCTCCGACACGCCGAGCGGACTGAGAAGTTGTGTGGCGATGTCCAGTGCGCGGCTGGGCGAGGGAGTTGGCGCGACGGGCATCAGAATATTTTCAAGTCGCATGACACCGCTTGATTGATCGACAAATCCTGAGGCACGCGGCCCGAGGAAGAGGGTGGGTACATGAGTATGCCGGGTTACCTCTTCAGAGACGGTCCCGTGGAGCCAACGATTAACCCCCTCTCGGCCGTGGCTTGCGAGCACGATGAGATCGGGCCGGTGACTTATGATGAATTCAAAAAGCCCAAGGGCGGGATCGCGATGCGCGATTTCGACCTTCGCGACTGTCATCCCCAATTTGGTTTCGATCTGTGTGGGCGGCTCGTCGGGGCCCATCAAGCCCCACTGCGCAAGGATCTGGCGGACGTGGGGGAATGACTGCCAGGAGTCGTCGTTGCCTTTGTCCTTGACGTGCAAGACGTAAAGCTTGCTGCGCGTGTCGAGCGCCATGCGCAGCGCATGAGCAAAGGCGCCCATGCTCGCTTCTGAGAAATCCGTTGGATGGGCTACGGTCTGTATCACTTGTGTCCCCCTACACAAGACTGTCGCGGAGGAAGTTGATCCCGCGAGCGAAGTTCAGCGCTAGGGGACCAGATTGGGTCGTGAGGCGCAACCGATCTTCGACGCGCGTTCAGTTGTTTCGCGCGGCCCGCAATAACCTCTTTTGCAGCAAATCCCAGCCGCGAAAGTTGTCGACATGTGACGTGTACGACACCCCTCTAAGGACCGGTAGACGCTATCCTCCGAGCACTGATCGATCGGCTCGTGGATGGCGACAAATGAAAAAGCAACTGACGGGCCTAGCGCTGGTACTGGTCGCAGGCAGCGTAGTTTTGATGAACCGGGCCCACGCCGCAGAGGGTGCCGTTGGGTTCTATCTTCTTGGATCAACGACGACGAATGCAGGTATCGTCCCACCGCCCGGGACGTACCTGATCGACTACAACTACTACTATTCAGGCAGCACAGACTTCACTCTCGACATTGCTGGGCTCGATGTGAGCGGCGGCGTGGATGCGGACGCCTACTACAATATCGCAGCGCCGCTCTGGGTGGCCCCAGGCAAAGTTCTGGGCGGCAATCTTGGTTTCATAATGCTGGTTCCCATCGGCTGGAAGAACGTCGAGGCAGGTCTCGCTGCCGAGACGGACAACAACGCGCCGGACCAGGTGAATGTCGTCGATGATGAAACCAAGTTCGGAGACATCGTTCCGGGAATGATGCTGGGCTGGCATCACGGCAATTGGCACTGGAAGGTGCAGGGGCTTGTCAACGCGCCGACCGGATTTTGGCAGCGTGGCAACCTTGCCAACATTGGATTCAACCGCTGGGCGATCGATACGTCTGGTGCCGTGACGTGGCTAGATCCCAAAATCGGTCTGGAGCTTTCGGCTGCCGCCGGCTTCACCTACAACTTCGAGAACCCCGCCACCGACTACAAGACGGGAACGGAGTTCCACCTCGAATATGCCGCCGTGCAGAATTTCTCAAAGCAGTTCGCGCTGGGGATCAACGGCTACTTCTATGACCAGGTGACTGGCGATAGCGGTCCCGGTGCAAATCTTGGTGCGTTCAAGGGACGGGTGGCTGCTATCGGACCGGTGGTGAACTTCAACTTCCAGCTCGGCAAGATTCCGGTCGCGACTAATCTCAAATACTTCCATGAGTTTGATGTCGAGAAGCGGCTGCAGGGTGACGCCGGATACATCACGCTGACCATGCCTCTTTCGGTTGGAGGGCACTAGGTCAAGCGATCGCAACTGGTCGTGTTGGACGTTGCAAAATTGAGTTTTGAGTGAGGGTCACGAAATGTTTGATGCACTCACGTGGAAAGTGGAGTTCCAAGCCGCCGCAACGATCAGGCTTTTTACGCTTGGTCTCGTTGCGTGCTTGTCAACACCGGCAATAGCCGATGGCCTCGCGGAACAATCGCAAAATCCGATTGGAAATCTGATTAGTGTTCCCTTCCAGAACACGACCTACTTCGACACCGGCCAGCTCGACAAGGATCAGGATGTCCTCCTCATTCAGCCCGTCGCACCCATCAGTCTCAATACCGACTGGAACCTCATCGTTCGTCCGATCGTGCCGCTGATCTACCAGCCAGCACTCTTTACGGGCGACAGTTACGATTATGGTCTCGGTGATATCCAGCTGCAGACTTATCTCGTACCCAAACAGACAGTGCCGATTCCCGGCGGAGGCCTTACATGGGGCGTTGGGCCGGTGTTGCAAGCCAAGAGCGCCACCGATCCCCGGCTGGGCACGGGGAAATGGGCCGCAGGCGCGGGCGGCGTTTTGTTCTTTGACGTTAAGCCTTTCACCTACGGCGCCCTGCTCAACAACATCTGGTCATTTGCCGGCGACGAGGACCGCGACAATGTCAACCTGACGACGCTGCAGCCGTTCATCAACTACAACATGAAGGATGGATGGTTCCTCACCTCCAGCCCGGTCATGACGGCCAATTGGGAGGCGGAGAGCGACAACCGCTACACGATCCCATT
>CAZUKP010000091.1:0-2483 GCA_964620915.1 uncultured Hyphomicrobium sp.
CACATGGCCGAGTTTGGCATTGTCGCCGGCGTTGGCCGCAACGGCGTGGAGAGGTGCAGTTTGAGCGGGAAGTGGCTGGCGAACGAATCCGCGACAAGATCGCCGCTTCCAAGAAAAAGGGCATGTGGATGGGAGGCCTGCCGTCACTTGGATACGACGTGCAGAACCGAAAGCTGGTCATCAACGACGAGGAAGCTCCTACCGTCATCCACATCTTCCGGCGGTATCTACAGTTGAGATCGGTACGCACCCTCCAGGCATACCTTGATACTGCGGGGATTAGGAGCAAGCGGCGGATTTTGGCGGACGGCACCCTATATGGCGGTCAGAAGTTGTCCCGTGGCGCCCTCTATCTGATGCTGCAGAACCGCATCTATCGCGGCGAGATCACGCACAAGGGCAACGCGTACCCCGGAGAGCATCCGGCCATTGTCGACAAAGCCCTGTGGGACCAGGTTCAAGCCATTCTTGCCGAGAATCGCGTCGAGCGCGCCACCGGGTCAGACGCCAAATATCCGAGTCTGCTTGCCGGCCTTGCCTTTGACGAGACCGGCGAGCGATTGACGCCCACGCATGCCGTGAAGAAGGGTACGCGGTATCGGTACTATGTCTCGAGGTCTCTCATCGTCGGGCAGCCAAGGATCATTCAGCAGGGCGGCGGATCCCAGCCGGTAATCTCGAGGGCCTCGTGATCGGCAGGATAAGAAGCTTTTTCACCGATCCAAGCGCCATCCTAGACGCCGTCCGCGATGAACACACTGATGGAGCTGGACAGAAACGACTAATCGGGCGGGGGCACCGGATCGCAGAGAAACTCCCAACCCTTGCACCAGACAAGACCCGCGCGATACTCATGGCGCTCCTCGGCCGCGTCGACATCAGATCAGACCGCATCGACATCAAAATCTGTCGGCGGAATTTAATCGAACTCCTCCATGGGCAACCGATCGATGCAGGCGCACCGGCCGGCAAACCAGGTAGTGCGTCCGGCGAGACGCTGATGTTGACGGTGAAAGCGCGACTGCAGCGTGTCGGCCGTGAGATGAAAATGCTCGTGGAAAACGCCGATGAGAAAACGTCAGCCGATCCTGGGCTGCTCCGGATCGTCGCCCGCGCGCATGACTTTCAGGAACGATTGATGCAAGACCCCAATTTAACCGTGCCCGCGATAGCCAACCATGAGTGCCTTTCCATCGGATACCTGTCACGCCTTCTGCGGCTGCCTACGGTGGCGCCCGATATCGTCACAGCCATCATCAACGGCAAAAACCCGCCTCAGCTCACGGCGAAGAAGCTGATGCGATTGGCGGCCCATTTGCCCGTCGACTGGGCCGAACAGCGAAAGCGGCTTGGGTTTCAGGAGCGATAGGGCGCGCCTTTTGCAAGCTCCGGCGTGATGCCTTCCGAAAGCCGCCGCGAAAATGTTGACCCCCAAATGCCCCCCGAGAGATTTTTTAGGCAGGGCGCGCGAGAATTCGATGAAAAATCGTCTCTGCCACTTCAAATAGAGTCCGTGGGATCGGAATTTGGCGCTATTCCGCGGGTAAGTCGACCCTCCCACCAGAGCACACAAATTCTTCTACATCAATGACTTAGCGTGGCTGTGCTGGCAGTCTTTGGCGAAAGACTCTCTGGGTTCAAATCCCTGTTAAGGGGGAAAATACAGGGAAATTTCGCAAATCTAGCCACGAAGTCGCGAAGACGGCTCGTTTTCTGACTATAAGTCAGCTAGTTACACCCAAATTCCCTCCGCACCCGAACAGGGAATTTTCTGAAGCTAACGGGGAATTGTTTCCCGCATAGCAGGGAATAATTCAGCCAATCAATGCGGAATGGGGTTTTCGGTACACACAGGCGCGACGCGCGCCAACATAATTGGGAAGCCAGATCAAGCGTAAAGGCGCGCCCTTCGCTAGAGGACGCGCCTCGTTTTCCTTTCTCGATTTACCCAGACCTTAGCGGCGGCGGATGAGCTGCATTTGCGTTGCCGTGCTCCTGCGCTTTGGGATCGCGCGCTGCTTCGACCCTGCTGCCTTGCGCTTCTCCGCATCGGCGGCGAGTTTGCGCTTCGCCGCAGCCTTCAGCGCCGCATTTCGCTTGCGCTTGTCCTGCGCGGCCGTGGTTTTTGCCTGCCTTTGTTTCTTGAGCTTGGCCGCTTCTGCCTCGCGTTTGCGTTTGGCAATCGATGCATCTCGAGCGGCCTTCGCGGCAGCCTTTTTGCGTTTAGTTTCGGCAGCCAGCGCCTTGATGCGATCCACGGCCGCGTCCTTCTTGGCGGCATCGTCGGTACGCTTCGGAGCCTGTGTAGCCGGAACCGTCAGATTGCCGCTCGGGCGATCGAATGCGCTGTCGGGCTTCGGCTTAGGCGTGGGAACCGGATCGTCGTCCGGGTTGAACACGCCGGTCTTCGGCGGGCTGACCAGATCGTTCGGGCGATCGAATGCGCTGTCGGGCTTCGGCTTAGGCGTGGGAACCGGATCGTC
>CAZUKP010000091.1:2583-4546 GCA_964620915.1 uncultured Hyphomicrobium sp.
TCGGGCGATCGAATGCGCTGTCGGGCTTCGGCTTAGGCGTGGGAACCGGATCGTCGTCCGGGTTGAACACGCCGGTCTTCGGCGGGCTGACCAGATCGTTCGGGCTGTCGAGAGCAACCGTGCTCTGCTTCGGTTCACAGGTTACCGTGTACTTCCGCCAGTCGGACATTTTCTTGCCGAGTAGGAGCGTGGTGTTGGCCACGCTGCCATCGAAATTGAATGCCGGTGACGTCTGGTATTCCTTGAAGGCCACAAGGCGGAAGTAGCCGGCATATTTCTGGGTGCCGCTATCCGTGCCCGTGTTCGTGGCCACCAGGCCTGTCTGGGGGCCGGACCCGCCACCCGATCCACCAGCCATCAGGCCGTTACTCGGCACATCCTGCGCCACCTGGCCGCCGCCAAGGAGTGTCGAGGCGGCGAAGGGGATGACGATCAAGTCCTTCGACTCTTTCTTCATGTTGGCGTTGCCGACAGGCTGGTCGGTCGTCACGGGGAAGACGGTTGACGTCCAGTTGTGGTTGCCGGCAACGTCCTTGTGCTGAACATAGCTCTTGATCTGCCCGCCGGGGCTCGTCTCCCACAGCATGTTGAGCGTGATGCCCATTGGGCAGGAGCCGGTATATTCCAGCGTGCCGTTCCCCACCGGTCCGGTGCTCGATAGGCCGAGGTTGACCTTGACGATATTGGGCGCCGGCGCGGTGAGCTCCTCCGTGAGACCATAGGGCTCGCACTGTACTTCAACCGGTACGCTGCCGTGTCCCTGATAAGGCGGGTAGTGGTTGCCGTTTGTCATATAGAAATGGCCGGTGAGCGAAACCTTCACGTTGTGCATGAAGGTGTGCACGCCGTTGATGCCATTGCCGACGTCAAGCTTCGAGTTGCACGTATTGATAATGATCTGCCGGTCGATGCCGCCGATGTAATCGGTTGAACCTGTCACCGATTGGTTTTTCTCTAAATGCAAAGGCGGATTGAGATAGCTGGCTGATTGATAGACCGTCGTGTTGTCCTGCCGGATAGCATAAGTATCCAGCTCTCCGCTCGAGATGCCGAGCGCGATCTGAACCGGCAATATGAGGTCCTGTGAACCGATCCGATTCCAGCTTTCCCCGTCTTCGGAAAAGACTCTAATCGGCCCGGTGCCGAACCCATCCGCCTGAATGTTGACGGTAACGGCGGCGCTGGCCGTTGCCGTGGTGGCTGCAAGCGCACCCGCAAAGATCATTGCGTTCTTCAATTGCTTTAGCATCTTCTCCTCCTTCACTATCCTTGAACGGAAGAGCTCGAATGACGGCGATCTAAGCCTAGATAGCCCTTCTCTCCCGCGTCTGTCCGTTAGTCGCGGGGGCAGGAGAAAAGGTTCAATCCAGAGATGGAGCGAGCTTGCTTTGAGTTATCAGGCCAAGAGAGTCTCACAGCGATGCATGTCAGCGCCGCGGGTATGGAACGTCGGACTATGTGTAGATGTGCCGTCGGAAATTGATCGCTGCCAGGAGCGACGCCGCGAGATAGCCAGATGCGGACAGAATCTTCCGCCAAGGGCTCGGAACTTGTTGGCCCTTACAGGTCATCCTGGGGCAAGGCCTTCGAGTGACGATCCGTTTACCGGCTCTGCGGCGTCCTCTGAAACCCCTTCGGGGCTAGCCTAGGTGGCTCGACGATCCGCTCACAGTTCGGCGGCGTTCCTCTGAAACCCTTGGGGCAAACCTTGGGCGGCACGACGATCCGCTTGCAGTTTGGCGGCGTGCCTTCGAAGCCCTTGGGGCAAACCTTGGGCGGCACGACGATGATCCGCTTACAGTTCGGCGGCGTTCCTCTGAAACCCTTGGGGCAAACCTTGGGCGGCACAACGATCCGCTTGCAGTTCGGCGGCGTGCCTTCGAAGCCCTTGGGGCAAACCTTAGGCGCCACGACGATCCGCTTGCAGTTTGGCGGCGTGCCTTCGAAGCCCTTGGGGCAAACC
>CAZUKP010000091.1:4646-10542 GCA_964620915.1 uncultured Hyphomicrobium sp.
GCTTGCAGTTTGGCGGCGTGCCTTCGAAGCCCTTGGGGCAAACCTTGGGCGGCACAACGATGATCCGTTTACAGTTCGGCGGCGTTCCTCTGAAACCCTTGGGGCAAACCTTGGGCGGCACGACGATCCGCTTGCAGTTTGGCGGCGTGCCTTCGAAACCCTTGGGGCATTGCTCGGGCGGCGTCACGCCGCGCTTGCACCGCTCGCCATCCCAGGCGCTGCCTGACGGGCAGCATTTCCCCGGCACGGGCGTTGGCGACCAGCCTTGCGGGCATGCCGGCGGCGGAGTCGTAAGCCCAGGTGCACAGAACGTCTGCCCGTGCTTTTCAAATGGCGCAAACTTGACTTCGACGGTCGCCTTGTCGTCGCCTTCATTGGTGTTTTGCGGACCACCGCTTGCGGGCTTCAAAATCTCAACCTCGTTCTCGTAGGCGCAAACCACCTGGGAGCCGGAGGGCGCAACGAAGCTGTTCGGTGCTTCGATCTCAAGCGTCAGCCCGACGCTCTCGCCGGGATCGAGTTCGACATCCGGATGCGTACAGATGCCCTGCTCGGGATGGCCGGCCGGAGCTTGTCCCTCGCAGACCCATGGCGCCGACCAGTTGCCATTCGACGGCTCGACGGTCGCGCCGCCAAACAACGTATCGCGGACTTCGATCGGACCGTGGTACGAGCCCGGCCCCTTGTTCGTGACCGTGATAGTGAAGGTCGCATTCTGTCCGGTCGTTGTCACCTCGCTTGGACCGGCGATCTTCTCGATCGTGAGGTTGGTCTGTTTCCCTTCAGGCGTCTTGAGCGGCGGCTCAGGTTCGCCCATGGCAGGCGAGAGACATATGCCTTCCTCACCGCCTAGCGGGAGAACAGGTGCAAAAATTGCGGCGGCAGAGCTCATATCGTCCCCGGCAAAGGAGTTGAGCAGTGTTCCGCCGGGCGCCTTCGTGACCAGCGCGTTGTTCGTGACTTCGCACTGTATCCCGGACGCAACGGGAACCTTGACCTTCGCGACGATCTCGGCGCTTCCCAGGTGCGGAAGGTTGGGATTGTCGCTGCTGCACTGGTAAAGATTGGGGATCAGCACTGGTCCGCCGCAGCTCCATCCAGCCGGCGCCGTAAACGAAATCGTGGCGCCAGGAGGTGTCCCGAACGGCAGCGCATCGACGATTTGTATCGCGCTCGTGTAAGTGGCGCCGAAGTTCTGCACTTTGATTTTGAACTCGCAGACCCACTGGTCACCGGCGACCGGACATTTTTCGTCCGGTCCGGTCTTCTTGAGCTTGAGGTTGCTCAAGGGCGGCAGCTCCGGGCAATCTGCAACCTTGCCCGGAAGAATCATCGTGGCTTCGGCTTCGTCGTCTGTGGGGTCGGTGTTCTGATCCGTGCCGCCTGCCGCTTCAACGATCTTTGCCTTGTTCGTCGCCTGGCAGCTGAGGTCCGGCGCTACGTTCTTGGGAACCTTGACGACCACGTAAAGCTGTACAGCCTGACCCGGCGAAAGCGTGACGGGCCCTGTGGCGCACGTGTAATCCGGCGCGGCGCCTGGACAGTTCCATGACGGTTGGGGGAAGGTCGCGGTCGCGCCTGTGGGTACGGTCTCGTCGACCTTGATCTCGCCGTCGTAGGTACCGGCTCCAAGGTTTCGGACTACGACGAGATACTCACACTCGAAGAAGCCGAACTTGTCGCTGCAGACGTCCACGAGCGGAAACTTCTTTATCCGCAAATTCGTCTTCTCGCCTGCGGGCGGCGCGCAATGGGCGGCCGGAATCGTAGCCGTTGCGAAATCGAAGTCGTCCGCCGTATCGGCGTCACCGAAGCCCGCCGGCCAGACAATGCGGGCCACGTTATCGACGTAGCAGGCGGACGTCGCGGCAGGAACATCGACCGTGACGTAAAGGTCGACGCTGTCGCCGGGCAGAAGCACCGTAGGACCGAGATCGCACTGGTGCTCCGTAGTTGAGATCGCAATACAGAGCCACGGCGGGACATTGGCGAATGTCATGACCGCGCCGGCCAGAGGCGCAAGTAGCTTGTCGTTGACCACAATCGGGCCGACATATGCATCCGGGCCGACATTGGTCACGCGGACGACATAGTCGCAAAGGAATCCAAGGCCACCAGCGACGCAGGTCCCGGGAACGGCTTGCTTGTCGAGCCTGAGATTGAAGAATCCTACTGGCGGCGTCCCTTCAGGAGGAGTTTCGCCCGGCGGAATGGACATTGGCGGCGTATAGCCGGAAGGCACATAGGGAGCGGGGGCGTAGGAGCCGAAGTCGGCCTTCGGGTCGCACGGCTGCCAGATCTCAACGTCGCCGACGTGGCCTTGATTCTCGGGGTCGTCGAACTTCCCGTCGTAATCGGCGAAGTAGGACTCAAACGGCGGCTCATTATCAGGTCGGATCAGAGAGCGATCGTTGCCCTGCAGGCCGTTGACGATCGCCGCGCCGCCGGTGGCCAACTGCTCCGCATATTCGGCGTTGTCGCGCAACGAGTCGCCGGTCGACCACAGTGTTGCATCGCAGGTGCCGCGTTGGATTGCGCCATCCTCGTCGTACCCATAACCCAAAGCAATGCCCCCGGACGTATTGCGATAATCAGGTGGAAAGCCGATGGCGTACTCGTCTGGTATCGGAACCCAGATGCCAGGCGTCGTCGGATCGTCGGGGATTTCGCGCTTGAAGCGCCAAACGACCGACTGTTTCGAGTCGGCAAAGACAGAGTAGTCGTAGTTGCCTTTGATCCCGCCCCGCTGGGCGACGTACATGTAATCGGCGTTATCGAAAACGATGTCCGATATCGGGTGATTTTCAGGCGTGCCGGAAACTTCGATCTCGAGGCGCGGGTCGGCGCCGAACGTTCCGTCAAGATTGATGGACACGGACCAGATCGATGGACCTTCGGCGACTGCGTAGTAGAGCCGCCCCGCGCGCAAGCCCAGCCCCCAGACGCGACGCTCTGGCTGCGTAAAGCCCCAAGTTGCGGAATCCTCGCTGTCGAAGGCCGGACTCTCGATGTCGGCGGTCGCGCCATCGTCGGCTACGGCAGGAAGCCCCGCAGCGGTCCGTCCGGTAAGACCATGGTCAAATATATCGAGCAAGGCACCGGACGAGTCGAGGCTATTTATGAACCCGGTGTCGAGGTCGGAGACGAAGAACTGGCGTGTGGCTGGGTCGAACACGATGTCACCGAGTCCGGGGCCGCTATTGCCGGGCATCGAAGCAAAGAGGGACACATCGCCCGTCTTGCCATCGACTTTCCATATGCTGCCTGGACCGCCGCCCTTTTTCAAACCGAACTGGCCGGGCATCCATTCCGCCTGCGGTTGACCGATCTTCGTACGTTCCAGACGTCCGTCGCCGTCGGAATCGGGAAGCACGATCTGAAGGCCGAAAGCCGAGGTCGCACCAAGATAGATACTTGGCGGCTCACTTGTGGGACCCGGAACGCCGTCGAGACCGATCGCGAACACTTGGCCTACGTCACGCGGCTTGACCTGGAGCACAGGCGGAGCGGAAAAGAGCTGCCCCGAGGGCGGAGCATCGGGTTCAAGCCTAATGACTTCAGCCGACACGCCATCGAGATCGATGAAGGTAGCGTCGAGAGGATCTCCCCCCTGCGGCTGCAGTTGCGTCGTCCCGGAGAAGCCGGTCACTACCGCCATACCCTGATCCAAAATCCGGGCACTCTGAGCGTTGGCGGAAGCCGCAAAACCCAGCGAAAGCAGAAGCGTCGCAGCGAATGCTAGGCGCATACGCATGAACACTGGCAGCAAATGCCTCATGGCAGCGGGGTTCCTCCCTATCGCACAGGCACATAGTTCGTACGCCGCTGAGCCGACACCAAAGAGTATACTGATCTTCATCGCAGGCCTCCATCACCAAGGGACGCCGAAAAGGACGCCGTATTGCCCGATTGGTCGTGACGAGACCAGAAAAGGTTCATGGTCCAGGCGAGGGATAGGTGAGTTTTCCGTTGCTGCCCTTCAGATGCTCCCCGGCGAGGTTGTGGTTAGGTGGGTACAGGACGTCTCAAGGTCCGACAGAAACACCCGCCTCCGATGACGCGCCCTCTTCAATCTTGCCGCCGCGGTCGACCGCGCCAGCCGCATCGAGGATGCCGGCGCCCATCGCCTCACCGAACGGCTCTGGTGGTTTGCGAGCGCTAGACGCAAGGATCGTAGTGATTTCCGCCGCACTCAGGTTGCCGTCGCGCTCGAGTAACAGAGCCACGACGCCGGAGACATGGGCAGCGGCCATCGATGTGCCCGTCGACAACCCGTAGCTACCCTTCAGTGCGGGCACGACAATGTCGACGCCGGGGGCCGCGATGCTGATGTAGTCGCCGCGGTTGGCGTTGGCATAGACTCGGTCCTTCTCATCCGTAGCGGTGACGGCGATCACTTGCGGATAGGCTGCGGGATAAGCGGGCGGCGCTTCCTGCCCATCGTTGCCAGCCGCCGCTACAAAGATCACGCCCTTCTCGGCAGCGGCGGTGACGATTCGCTCAAGCAGCGGATCGAGCGGACCCGTGAAGCTCATATTCATGACCTTGGCGCCGGAGTCGAAGGCCCAATCGATTCCTTTCAGTAGCCGTAGCGAAGTAGACTGCGCTGTGCCCGCTTCGTCGCCCCGGCGGAAGGCGCGCACGCTGAGGAGCTTCGAGTCGGGCGCTACGCCTGTGAGCTTGGCACGCGAACGGAGAATGCCGGCGATTTGGGTGCCATGCAGCTCGACATTGGACTGGCCATCTCCCACCGCGTCAAACACATCAGCAATGGCGTCGGTAAGCTCGGGGTGGTCTGCCTCTATCGCGGTGTCAATCACAGCAATCATCACGCCCTGCCCGCGGGCCAGACGATGGGCCTCCCCAAGCCTGATCGCTTCGCCGGCATATTGCGGCACATTCGACGGCACCGTCGGCTCTTTGCTGGCTTGATAGTCGTAGTTGGGTTGGATGAGATCGACATCCGGATCGGCGCTGAGCGCTGTCAATACGGATTCCATCGAGCGACCGTCCTCGAATCTAAAGCGCACCAGCGCTGCGTCGAGCAGCACAAGCGGCACGGGCGGGTCTGCGGTGAGATCCTGTTCCTGCGCGAGCCGCGCGGAGATCTCGTCGGCATTGGCCGCATTGACCAGAACCAAGATTTCCAAAGGCCTGTGCGGACGCCCCGCGGTCAAAGCCGCGATCGTCGGCGGTATTGGGTCAACCTGCTTGCGGTCCGGCAAGGGCGGCGCTGGCGGGGGAGTCGGCGCAGCCTGTTTGACCTTTGGCGTGGCCGGCGTGGGCTCGGCCGGCGTCGGGGCGGTCGGTGTCTGGGCGGTCGGTGTCGGCGACGTGGTCTCTGCCGGCTCACCGGGAGCAACCTTGACGCAGCGTCTGCGCTTGCGCACGTAGCCTTCAGGACATGACTTGCCGCCGGGCTTCGCAATCTGCGGGACTAAACCAGGCCCGCCATCTGTTCGCTTAACGCAGCGTCTGCGTTTGCGCACGTAGCCTTCAGGACATGACTTGCCGCCGGGCTTCGCAATCTGGGGGATCGGCACGACCGTAGGGCCTCGCGGCACGACGTTGGGCACATTGGGGGTGCTCCATCCTCTCTGTGGAACGCGGCTCGGACCTCGCGGAACGATGCTGGGGCCACCCGGGTTTCCCAGGCCCTTCTGCGGGACTCGGCTCGGGCCCGACGGTAGCGATTGCCCGGCGCCGACCGACGACAGCGCGATGAGACAGATCAAAAAGGCGCAGATCAAACGCATTTTGAATCACCGTTTGGGTAAGACGACCTTCACCACCTCTGACTCATTAAGAAGCTCGATCGCCGCTTCGCTTTCCTCGTCACCTTGTTCCGGCAGCCGCAGGCGATAAAGGCCGGCGCGCGGCCCATCCACCAGGACCG
>CAZUKP010000092.1:0-10530 GCA_964620915.1 uncultured Hyphomicrobium sp.
TCAGCTTTCGCATTGCGGACGCTCGGAATGTCCGCTTTGGGGGGTAGAGCGGACATGCCTGGTCCGGGCGTTAATGTCTGCTTCTGACCCAAAGCGGACATGAAGATCAATTTTCGGCTCGCGTACTTGAGCCCCTGTCATCCTGTTAGGAGTGCAACTAGCCCCGCGCCCTCCGCGGGGCTTTTTTCTTGTAGCCTTCGCGATCTTCCTTAGTCGCTTCCCACGTCGAGCTTCGCGCTCTGCTAGGCGACGCCACGTTGTGTAGCAAAACGCCATAGCCACAACACGAGTACAGCGCCAATCGCTGCTACGAGCAGATTGCCAAGCCAACCGTTGAATTGAATGTTCATCAAACTAGCCAATGAACCGCCGACGAAAGACCCGGCAAGGCCAACCAGCAGATTGGTAAACAAGCCATGATCGCTGGCCGTCATCTTCTCAGCAATCCAGCCAGCGAGAACACCTATGATGATCATGCCAAGAAACCCGACGCCTGCTTGCATTTGCGCGTCTGGGACTGGCTCTTGCGCAAAGGCACTTGCAATCCCTAGTCCCACAACAAAAGTCGCTGTTACAAGGAAACGTGTCATTTGCAGCCTCCATCATGCAAGTATAGCTCAACATTTGCCCCAACCTGCAGGTCGAGATGAATTTTGGGAATTGAGTTCCCGCCCGCGCGCCAGGTGACTGATCCCCGAGCCTGCGATACGCCACAGCCCCGAGGGCATGATGATGGGCGCTTATCAGGAACGTCACCATGAAGCGCTGGCATCATGGGCTCGTGCCGCCGAGGAAGCGGTCGAGCACTTGTTGGAAGGCGTCGCGCTGGTTCGGAGCGACGGTCGCGCCAGGCTCAAGCAGATCGCCGAATACGGCGGCTCCCGCGCCCTGGGGTGTCTTGCCGCCAGCGCCACCCAGGATCTCGCGTAAGATCTGACCGAAAATATCGGCACCACCTGGCGCTGGCTGATTCTGGCCGGGGCTTGACTGGGCTGGTCCCGTCTGACCGGGGATGGGGATCTCGACAGGGCCGATCACCACCGGCTTCAACCGTCCCTCCCTGATTGCCTTCTCCAACTCGCGCAGGATGGTAGCCATGAGATCGCTCCCAGGGTCTAGCGGAGCCGGGCTTGGCTGATTGCCGGTCTCAGTGCCAGGCGTAGGGCTGGGCTGACTTTCCGGGACCTGCCGCGGTGTTGGAGCCGGAGCATCTTCACGCTCTTTCCCCAGAATGTCTTTTAGCGGCGGAATCCCACTCTGACCTGACGCCGACGGCCCCGTTCCGGCCTGTCCAAAAATCTGTCGCAAGATGTCCGCCAGCACTCCGCCGCCTGCATCGGCCTGAGACTGCGGCACCGGCGTTGGCTCAGCCTTTCCCGGCTTACCCCGCATCAGGCCTGAGATGAGTATCCCGGCAAGCACCGGAAGCAGCTTCTTGAGGATGCCGGACGTAACGCCGGACAGTTGTTGTGCCTGTGCCGCGATAGCGCGGCTCGCATCGGGAGAGCCAAACATATTAGACAGGACCACGTTGCCGGCCGAGCGACCCTCGCTAGAGAAAGCGGCGTTCGGATCATCGTACATGGCGTAAAGATCCGGTTGCTGCCCCATCAAGCCGAACAATTCCCCGAGCCCTTCAGGCGTTGTCGTCGATCGCTTGAGGCCCATCGACATGGCGGGCAAGAGAGCCGACACGGCTGCCTGAGTTTGCTGCGGCGAGAGGCCAAACTGCTGGCTGATCTGATCTAGCGCCTCGCCATGCTGAGCATCTGCCAGGACTTCGTACAAGGTAGCCATTGTGGAACTCCTCTTCGCTACCGAAATAGGTAGAGAACCAAACTGAGAACGATGCTGATGACGATAGACGTCACTATTGGAAAGTGGAGAACGAATCTCCCACTCGGGCTCTCATACTTGATGTCTCCAGGCAGGAGAGACACAGCAGACATTTCCTTGGTCGCGTGAGTTGAGCGCTTGCTGGCTATGTAGGAGACGAGTCCAAGAGCCAGCATGATGGTCGCAGTCGTGAGCAAAAACGTGACCATTTGAATGTCCCTTCGCCAGTCGACAATCGCCTCGGATATTACGATGCTATGCCAGGATCCCGGTGGCTTCGAGGCTCAACAGTGCGGGCGCCCGTTTGAATTCACAAGCATGGTTTCCAACGCATACGGAGGATAATATATCGGCTGTCTAAGAAGGTGAAACAACTTTCATCCAGGGAAGCGCATCATGGCCAAACGCAGAGTGGTCAAACGCAGAGTGGTAGTGGACGAGACGACAAATCTCGGTGTTAGGTTCATCCGCTGGGGATTGGGACTGTTTATTTTCGGTCTGATCTTTGGCTTCGGTTATTTGGGCTACTTTTTCCACGGCACAATCGAGAGCGCCAAGGCCGCGGAGAGCGGCGCTCTGTGGCTCAATTACCCGTGGACGCTTGGAACCTATATTCTGCAAGTCGGTAGCCTTGGCATGGTAGCTATCGGGGCAATCTACTGGCTGCTGCCAGGTGACAAGCTTGAAACTGAGACAGTGGACTACACGGCTCTGTGGCTTTGCATTGTAGGTCTGATTGCTACCTTCGTTACGAGTTACGTTGGCTACTTCGTGGTAAATGCGATCTGGCCTTCCTTCTTCTACAAGCCGATCACTCAGGGGATGAACGCTTGGATAGGGTCCCAGGCCGTTAGCACTGCACTTTATCTGTTCGGTGTCGTCCTAGCTTTCTTTTCAATTCTACACGTGACGAATACCAGAATTCCGCGTGGATAGGGGTTCGTCTAATCGCGCTCAACCGTCAGCGCAGTATGGTCAGAAGGGGACTCGACACACACACACACCTATCGACGTCCAAATAGCCGTCTAAAGATGCCACCATGCCGTTTCTCGATGGTCCGTTTTTCTGGTTGGACCGAATGCTCGTCACTGGGCGCCACACGGCTGTATCGAGACTTGTGCGTTGTGCGCCCCGGCGCGAGTCCAGCGAGCACAACCTGCGTGTTCTCAAGGCCATTATCGGCGACCAGCGTATAGAGTGTGGCAGCATTTTCCGGTGAGAGGCGCACGCAACCATGGGAGGCAGGTTTGCCGAGACCTTTAACTTCTTCGGTGCCGTGGATGGCATGCCCGTCTTTGGTAAAGAAAATGGAATGTGGCATGGGAGCGTCGTCCCATTCTCTGCTGTACCACATCTCATTCATGGACTTGGCTGTGAACGTCCCTGACGGAGTGGAATAACCCGCCCGTCCTGTTGAGACCTTCCAATGATACCGTTCCTCACCGTCAATCGACACCATCATCCTTTGTGCGGCCTTGTCGATGTTGATCAAGATCGTAGAAGGGGCTGAAGTCCTCGCATCGGCTTGTGTTCCGGCTTCTTCAGCGTTTTCCTCGCACACGTTCACAGAATCGTTCCAATACATGCTGGCCAGTTCGCAGGCCTCTCTCGTTAAAGGTTGACCCTCGCTGGCCGCCGTCAACTCCGACTGGGGCGCGCTCTCTCCCTCGTCAAAAGTGACCCCGCACGCGTGGGTATTGTCGTTCCACCTCAGACCTGCCTTGTCGCAATCAGCGTGCGTTAAGGGCTGAGGAATGGCATCTTCGGCAAAGACCTGCGTTACGGCGAGACTGCCGATGATGAAGAAGATGGATGCTACGAACCTCACGTGTTACCTTTTCGTCTCAGTTTGCCCAGCTACTCCCGATTACCTGTCGCTATCGCTCAAACTTGCATCTCAGGGGCAGCTTCGGGGTGACCGTCAAAAGCCATCTAAAATCCCCAACCGTCATCACAGCCTCTGTGTTGGAGACTATCGAAACAATCCACTGAACAGACCACCCCGCCTACGCTGAGGTGGCGAGCGCTCGAAGGTGGGCCGTTCGACGCGGTGCACCTTGCGCACCTGACGCTGACGCTGGGGCTTTGGCAGACTTACGGCCTTAGGGGTAGCAACACTGGAGACGAGCTTGACCTCCCGCATGTCCTCACGCGGATTGGCAGCAAATGCTGTAACCTTGGGTAGTTCGCGTTCAAAGCTCTCATCTTCATCGATAGCCTTGCGCATGAACCGCACCCAGATCTCGGCCGGTAGGCCACCACCCGTGACGCGTTTCATCGGTGTGAAGTCGTCATTCCCCACCCAGACGCCAACCACTAGATTTCCGGCGAAGCCGACAAACCACGCATCGCGATAGTCCGAGCTTGTGCCCGTCTTGCCATAGGCACGGATAGGTAACCGTGCTCTTCGTCCCGTCCCGTGATCCACTGTGCCGTTCAGGAGGGTAAGCATGTCTCCCTGCACTTCGAGCAACCACTCTCCGGCCTCACCTGGGGGTGAGTTGTACGCATCTTTGTTGTCAAAGCCAGTGATGGCCCAGGGCTTCACAGGATAGGCGCCCGCTGCCACGGCCGCATAGGCGGACGTGAGCTCGAGCAGGTTCACCTCAAAGGCCCCAAGTGCAAGACTTGGCTGGGGTTTTAGTGGTGTAGTGATGCCAAGGTCACGCGCAACATCGATCACTGGCTTGCGTCCTACCGCCTCTGACAGCTGAACGGCGACCGTGTTGATGGACGATGAGAAGGCGCGGCTCACACTCATGGCTCCGCGGTAACGATGCGTAAAATTCTCAGGTTGATAGTCACCAATGCTGATAGGACGATCAACCACGGTGCTGCTCGTCTTGAGGCCTCCACGCAGCGCCGCAAGATAAACGAACAGTTTGAATGATGATCCGGGCTGCCGCCGTGCCTGCACTGCGCGGTTGAATTGGCTATCGGCATGGCTCCGGCCACCAACCATAGCGAGCACACGCCCATCGGTTCGCAAAACGACCATCGCCGCCTGGCCGGCATTGCGCGTCGCACCCTGTTCGCTCAGAACCGTCTCGACTGCTTCTTCGGCAAGCCGTTGGAGCTCGGGGTTGTATGTCGTGTGCACCGGCAAGGGCGAATAATCGCCGGCATGAGGCACGCGCAACGTGTCGGCGACCCAATCCGCGTAATAGCTTCCCCGTCCCCCCTGGCCGGGCCTCTGTGGCATCGCCGGTCTGAGGTACTCACGGCGGGACTCTGAGAGCTTGCCGGTATCGACCATGGCGTCGAGCACGGCGACGGCACGTTGCACGGCCGACTCAGGATTCTCGACAAAATACGTGGGTGACTTAAGGAGCGCCACGAGGTAGGCGGACTGAGACAGGCTCAGCTTGGTGACCGGAACGCCATAGTATTCTTTGGCGGCAGCACGCAGGCCATAGCACCCTTCGCCGAAATACGCGCTGTTCAGATAGCGCTCCAAGATCTCCTTCTTCTTCAAGCGGAGCTCTAACGCTAGCGCGAGCCACGCCTCCTTCTTCTTGCGTTCCATGGTGCGGTCGCGCGACAGCAGCGAGTTCTTGATGAGCTGTTGCGTAATAGTGCTCCCGCCTTGGACAACGCGGCCGGCAACGTAGTTTTCCAGCGCCGCGCGCGCGATGCCGATCGGATCGACTCCAAGATGGTAATAGAACCGCTGGTCCTCCATCGACAGCAATGCATCGACAAAGTGATCCGGCACTTCGGCAAGGGTCACGGGCTTATCGACGCAACCGCCGCGCTGCGCAAACGCTTTACCGTCACTTCCATAGAGAACAAGGGTACGATCGCTCGGCGGATCGAGCGCGGAGAGCGAAAAGGTCGGCGCCGGCGACGCAAGTTTTAGGTAGGGAAACGCGATCAGACTGGAAGCGACAAGAATGCCAGTGAACAAACTGGAAAGTGGATGTGAGACTCTGATAATCCTTCTCTGCATTACCGACATCCTCCGGTTCTAGGGTCACCCTTGCCGCAGTAGTCGACGCAATCTCCCCCTGATCGATGACAGATCTGCCTGGCCTACTCCACTTGAGCGTCGGCCACTCGGGCGCGCTGAACTTCCGGTTCGACAGTCGTTACATACTTCTTATAGACCCAGCCTTGCAGTTCGGTCTGGGGCTCCACAACATTGATCCAATTGCCGTCGCGCGACACGACACGAAGCCTTGCCCCCTCAAGTTGAACCTTGATCAGGGAATCTCCACTCGAAGCGCCAGTGCGCATTTTAACTGCATCTATAACTTTGACCCACTCGCCGTTGGCGTTAGTGGAGACATGCGCCATGACTTTCGGGTGCGATCCAATCAGTAGTGAGGCTGGAGATGCCAACTTCGTTTGCTCCGATCGTGCGTCCGACATCATCTGAATTTCAGGCTGGTCTGTCGCCGAGCTGATAAACGTCTCAGACGCAACCATGAAGCCGATCGCACCTATGAAAAACGCCGCGGAAAGGAAGGCGACTGCAACAGCTGCATACTTGGTAGTAGACATCACTATCTCTCCACTATGAAACTCTGGCGACGGGCTGCCTCCAGATAAATGAGTTATGCCGTTGCCAATGTGTCGAGCTTTGTGCGAACGGTATCCACCACAGGCTTGATCACCGCGCCAACACCGGGAATTGCAAGCGCCTTGTCTAGAAGTTGATCGAGAGTCGGCCTTATGGCGGCAAAGGTCTCGGACACGATTTTGCGGGTCTCAGGCGACATCTGGTCAAGCAAGCTCGTCAGCTGATCAAATTGCGAGCTTGCTTCCCTTAGCTTCGGCAAGGCAGCTTGCGCCGCGGCTTCGTCTTTGACGTCGTTCAGCGAGGAGACGACATTGTTTATTGCAGAGGTAGCGACCTCGCCGATGTCGACGTCTCCTACCTTTACACCCTCGAGTTTTTGCAGCGCGCTTGCATAAGGCGACTCAATCTGAGGGCTAGGCGTCTCGGCAACTTCTTGAGGAGGCGACAACAGAGGCCAGACAAAGTAGCCGATCGCGAGTAGAGCAAGAGCGCCCAACAACCATGGCCACACCGATGACCCAGATCTGTCTGTTACGCGGGACACGACCTTAGCGGTCGAACCGGTGACATCATCAAGAACACCAGCCTGGCTCAAATATTTGGACAGTCCTGAAGGTAACGCAGCCTGAACGGTTTTCTTCTCGGAGGTGAGCAGGCTTGCAAGCCCGGAGGCGTCGAGCCCTCGGTCCCTCTGTTCCTGCCCTAACACGCCAAGAACCACCGGTCCAAGGAGACCTATGAGGCTCTTCGAGCCGCTTTCGCCGATGCCTGCATATTGTCCCACTGCATTGCTGAGACCGGACACCGTCTTTCCGCCAAGAAGCGATGTCAGAACGCTGGCACCTTGATCAATTAGGGCCTTCTGGCCAGAGCCTCCAATGACGTTGGCCAGGCTCGACAACACGCCCGGCTCTTGTTTCTTGACCATCTCGTTTAGTTTGGTTGCGCCTTGAGGTTTGGAAACATACGCGATGAGTGCGGAGAGCAGCGCTGGAACTGCCGCAACGATCGCTTTCTGAGTACCGGTTTTATTGAGTCCAAGACCGGAGGCAATTCGGTCCACGATCGTCGGTGTCAGCGCCTCTGTGATTTGAGCAATGAGGTTGGTCGCCATGGTGAGCCTCCGTGTTCAATGTGAGGGGACCTTTGATTGGTTTTGGAACTAAGCCTTCATACCCAATTTCTTGTTGATATCGGCAAGCGTGGCCTTCTCGGCATCCGTGACCTGAACGCCGCCGAATCCGAGGAAACCACCTTCTTTGGAGGCTTCGGCCACTTTCTGACTGATGTCCCGCAGCCAAGCCTTAAAGCCGGTGGCGTCCTTGGGAGCCTTCGTTTGCAAAAGCCTCGAGACCTCTTCAAGGCTAGCAAGCGAGCGCTGAACAGCATCCGCAGGTTTGGCGTCGGCGAAGCGTTTACGCAACGCATCCTGAATTTTGGATCGTCCTTCGGAGGTTTCGAAGTCGGCGACAACTGCCTTGATTAGTTCGTTGGAGCTAGCACCACTCTTCGCTGCGGCAAGGGCCGAACTGCTTGCAAAAGCTTCCTTGAGTGTGCCCCAAAGACCGCTTGGTTCCGCCGCCGATACGGCCATGCCGGCCACCATCGGGCTCTCCAAGAGTTTGGTCCATTCCTCCGATGTGAAGCTTTGCTTATTGGCCATGACCATCTCCTATGGCGTCGCAATCGGTGAAGTTCGTATCCTCATTAGCAACTGGATCAATGTTCGGCGTTACATAACCCTAACGCCCCAGCCGAATGCGTTGAGGTGTCAACGACATTGTCGTCGCCTGATATGACGCCAAAATGTCTGCTTCTTTGTCCTGGGCGACTACGGGGATTGATGCAGCGACTAACAGCCCGATAGTCAACGCGGCGGCGACACCAATCGAAGTGAGCATGGTGCCGAAAGTATTGGGTCCTAATTCAATCGTGACCGGGCCAAGGTCGATTCCGGCGCCGCTCATGGTAGGGGGCTGGCTCACACCGATGGCATTACCGATGGCGCCAATTGTCCACGGGAAAATCGGAAACCAGATCGAGCGTTTTGGCTTTGCGAGGCTGACTGCTGCGCATTGAACCAGGCCGTTCATGACTCTCTCCCGCTGCGGTGCTTTTTGATTACCTAGGGAGAAGCGTACGGGGAGGCTGCATCAAACTCTATTGTACTTCGGTGCAGCGCTCATACCGAAAGGTCAGGTGAAGCCATACTTTGGCTTATGAGGGTTTAGTGCCGCCTCTAGCGCTAGGGGCCGATAGTCTGCGATTAGTCAATTGCTCGCTACTTCGCTGTGCCCAGTGGATCTACCAGGAGTGCTTGGCATCTAAACCTAAGTATAGGCTCAGTGTACGTTCGCACACTGGATCGCTATGCGTCTACTGTCCTATGAGTCTCTAGTGGGCAACGTTGCACCGGTGTTCCCCCCCCGTCACCGAGACGTTGCCCCTCTTGGCCTCGGTTTCCCTCCCGAGGCAGCGCAGACAGCGCCTCTTTTCTAAGTCATCGACCGAGCTGAATCAGGGTCCTATGCCGTGGTTCACCTCACCCGAGCAGTCCAGAATATAAGACGTAGGTTATTGTCACTCCGATCAGACAGGCGGCGGCGCTCAGACTAGAGCGATCAAACAGTTCTACGTGCAGGCTGAGTGACCCCTGGGGGTCCGCTTGGTGCCACAAGCGATAATTGATGTTTAGCGTATGCACACTAATTTAAGAAGCGATTCGATCGCTTCCTATTCCGCCGGTGGAAACACCGTCTTCCAATCGTTTTTCATGTCGACAACGACCCAGCCGCGTTGTGGAGCGTCTTTAAGGGCCTCCACCAACTTACCACTGCTTTTTGGATTGGCGTCGTAGGCGTATTCACGGTCCGCATCGGTATGATGAATAATCACGCCGAAGCTTGGCAGCGGATTCTCGATAGTTGTGTACTCAAGCATGGCTTTGTCGCCATCGCTGTTGCCGAAAGCGGCACTTGGACGGCGTCCAATAAATTCATGAATGCCAACAGGTTTGCCGTCTTTGTCGTCGACAAAGAGGTAATCTAACGTCTTGGTCAGGACTGGCCCACTCGGCGTGAGCTCGTACTTTATGCGGCCAGCCGACCCAACGACCTGCTCAGGCGGGATACCGTACACCCGCTCGCTCCAGACGCGCATGAAGTCGGCACCGCCTCCGGAGACGATGAAGGTCTTGAATCCGTTCTTCCTCAGGTAGCTCAGAACCTCCTGCATAGGCTGATAGGTGAGCTGATCGTAGGCCTTGTCGTAGCGGGGATGACGGGCGGTTGCGAGCCAATCTTCGACTTCCGCTTTGAACTCCTCGGTTGTCATTCCCGCGTGAGTTAGGGCAAGAATTTTCAGCAAGCCGTCGTGGTGCGGGCCTTCGAGCAGCTTGACGAAGTCTCCTGCCAGAGCCGCCTGAACCATTGGATCTTGTTTCAAATCTGGATTGTCCGCGGCCATTTCCTTCAAGGTGTCCAGTGCGAAGGCCAGCTGGAAAGGTGTCGGGTTCTCGGGCCACAGAGTGCCGTCATTGTCAAACACCGCTAGCCGTTCCGCAGGTGGAACGAATTTCGGGCTTGCCTGGTCCGTCGTCTCTTTGACGAATGCGATAATGGCCCGTTTGGTGGGGCCGTCATTCCAGGACGGCAGCGGATCCGTCTCGGCGGACGCAGTCGTGGAAACAATCAGAATCACCACCAGTGTAATTAGTGGACGAAAGAGTTTGAACATCTTGCGCTCCGCGCGGGTCTGGGTCGGGTGATAAGGGAAAAATGCCGGGTCCGGCGAGAACCGGCCCCGGCATGGTCTTGTCGCTTGCTCCTCTACTGCATGTCGCTTTGCATTTTGCTTAGCGCCTTCTCCAGCGCCTCCATCTGCCCGCCGACGGTGAAGCTCGCAGGCTTCTGACGCGGCGGAAACGCCTCGAAGGTCTTCAGGAACTTACCGACATAGGTTTGCGCCGGGACCAAGATGTAAGCCCGCGAGAGCATCCAATCGTAGTAGGTGTTGGATGTGACGTCGGCCCGTTCGTAGGGATCGCGCCGCAAGTTGAAGATCTTGGGCACGCGGAGCTCGGTGAACGGATTGGCCCAGATCTTGAGCGTGCCGTTTGCGCGCTGCTCCATGAACACGACCTTCCAATCGTGATAGCGCAAGGCCATCAGGT
>CAZUKP010000093.1:0-10244 GCA_964620915.1 uncultured Hyphomicrobium sp.
CATTCCACTCAAGAACCTGCGCGAAATTGGTGGGCGTTCGTTGGTAGGGCGGGTAGGCGACGTAATTTCAGGGGTACCAGAGATTGATCGTGCAGTGGTTTCGACCGATCATGCAGCCATCGCGCAGGCCGCGGAGGCCTCTGGCATCGCTGCGCCCTTTGTGCGTCCGCACGATATCTCCGGGGATTTTGTCGGCGACTGCGAGGTTTTGGTACATGCTCTTAAAGCGATGGAAACGATCGATAGTCAGCACTACGACATAATCGTGATGCTCCAGCCAACCTCACCCCTACGCACGCCAACGCAAGTATCGACTGCGATTCGCATGCTTGTTGAGGGGCAGTGGGACTCGGTGTGGACAGTGTCGCTCACGGACCCCAAGTATCATCCACTCAAGGCGCTTACGATAGAAGGTGCCAAACTCAGCTATTACGATCAAGCAGCGGGAAAGATCATAGCTCGCCAGCAATTGGAGCCTTTGTACCACCGCAACGGCCTAGCCTACGCAATGACTCGCGAATGCATTCTTGACCAAAAAACCATCATGGGAAAAAAGACCGGCGCTCTACTTGTCGATGGTGAGTATATCTCAATTGATACCGAGTTTGACTTAGCGCAAGCAGAGATTAGGTTAATTCGACAGGAACGTGATGCCCCCTGTTGATGCTGGACCAAACAGCTCGCCGAGATGCCCGCTGCGGAGCAAATTCGGCGTCAAAGCACGCAACACATGACAATCAAGAGCTCACACGTACTCGCACATAAGCGCGATTTCGCCGTTGACCGCCATGCGCTATTACTAAAAATCGTCCGCTCAGATGCCGAGCATGAAAAGGTCAGTGCAGTTCCTAACTACACTATCGCCCTGGAATTCATCAAATTTAACGGTGCTGTCACTTGCGACTTGGCCCACTGAACCTAGATTTAGCGAGTGGATCGAGGCAGCCGCGAGTGGTGCTGCCGTATCGCGCAGCATCAAATCCGAGCCGTTACTTGTCCGTCGTCGCCATCTTCAAAAACGAGGACCGGTATCTTGCCGAATGGCTTGAGTTCCATCGCCTAGCAGGTGTCGAACACGCTTACCTTTATGATAACGGCAGCACTGACAAATCAACCGCCATTTTGAAGCGCTTCATCCAAGAGGGCTTCGTCACGGTGATACCATGGGCCCTCCCGTGGCAGGCTGCAGGTGTCACCGCGCAGACACTAGCCTACGCGCATGCAATCATGAATTACGGGGATGACTGGCGATGGATGGCGCCCATCGATCTCGATGAGTTCTTGTTCTCAACGGAAGAGCAAAGTCTCCCTGAGGTTTTGCGAGATTATGAAGATCTGCCCGCCCTCGTGACTTTCTGGACGATGTTCGGATTTTGTGGAAACGATCGTCCGCCTGACGGCCTAGTTATCGAGAATTACATGCTGCGAGCGCCGTTTCCGACCCACGCAAAGCCAAAAAGTATCATAAATCCGGCAGAAGTCGTCGGAGTCTCTAACCCACATCTGTTCGATCTGAATTGCGGTCCAAGACGAGCATTCACCGAAACGCGACAGCTGTTCGAGAAGCAGGAGGGCCTGTTGCGTAAAACAGAACTAGGTCCGCGCGTGAGTTCTCGTCTCCGTCTCAATCACTACTACACACGGTCTCGCAGCGAGTTCGATGCCAAAGTCAATTCAAAAAAGAGGCGTTGCATAAATGACGGAAAGAAGCTTATCAGGATTGCCAACCTCATTGAGGCAGGATCGTTTCGCGATGAGGAGATACTTCGATTTGCGCCTGAGCTCAAAGAACGCTTATCTGCAGCGCAAACATCGCAATCGCTAGATGAGTCAGTGGGCGAATATGCCACTTTGAATCGATAATTCACGCGCTCACGCTTGGCGCTAGGCCCGTCGGCCTGTAGGGCGCTCGGCAGCCATGGCACGCACCGAAGACCATGGATTGAAGGACAGCGCAGAGTCTCAACGGTATATGACCAGGCAATTCTTCGGCTCCGACCCCGCCAACCCACTAAACGAACGAAGCGGCAGCTTGGCATTTTCACCGCGAATGCGCCGTCATTTGTGACGGCAAGAACGAGTATGACGGTCCGCGAAACTAAGGCACGATCGTTAGCAAGTCCTACTCTAGGAGCTGAAGTGTGATGGTAGCTGACTTTTCACGTTTTAGGGCGAGCGCACTTTGGTAAGTAGCTCATCGAAGCCGACTGTTGTTTTGCCGATTGAAACGGTCGCAAGAGAACTTGATAGTAAGTTTGTGACTGCAGCGGCGCTTGCGGGGCGGGGCTTACGCGCTGTTGTTGCGCACAAAGAAACGGCCTGGCGGATAGGTGACGAGTCGAGGCGCATAGTGTGGGTCGGCAAGAATCTATTTTCCGATCATTCTGCTAACCACTTTGCGGATCGACTTATCGGAAGAGGCTCTGCGATCCTCTTCATTCAGGACGAGGGAGGTATTTTCCAGGTCGACACATGGATACACAACGTGCTTCAGAAGCAGCATGTTGATTTGGTGCGTTCGCGCAATATAGACCGAGTTCTGATGTGGGGTGGGCGTCAGAAGGAAGTATTCGATTCGTATGCCCCGGACTCCGCCTCTTCCGTTGTGGTCACCGGAAGCCCGCGTTTTGATCTCTGTTTGCCACAATTTTCTTGGATGACTCGTGAGTCGACCGATATGATCAAGGCGCGCTACGGGTCATATATCTTGGCGTGCACGCGCTTCACTGCGATCGCTCACTCGCAAGGCATGCATGACCCGTTTCGCCGTAAACTTAATCCACGCATCTGGCCGGATGACTATGACGCGCACAAGCTTGGGAATTTGTGGTTTTCGAAATGGCGGCGTGACGTCCATGATTTTGCCGATTTCGTTTTCCTTGTTAAGTCGATTGCCGGTAAATATCCCGAGCGCCGTATAGTGCTTCGTCCACATCCCAGCGAATCCATTGAGTTCTATGAGGTGGCTTTCTCGACGGTAGCGAATGTCACGGTTGTTCGCGAAGGTGATATCCTAAGCTGGCTTCGAGGTGCCGATCTAATCGTGCATAGCGACTGCACAACTGGGATCGAGGGGGTGATCGCAGGGCGACCTGTTTTAAATTACCTTCCCGCGGACGCTCCACGCGGTGAGACCGACATCGAAGTAGCGAGAGAGGCCGGCATCGTAGTCGCATCGCTTCATGATGCAATGGAAGCCACTGAATCGCTACTTTCGAGCAAACCAGTCGCACATGTGTGGTCGGCGCACGCTACCAGCATCCTCAACAATCTTAAGTGGGAATCAATTCCCCTGGTGGTAGAGGAAGTACTAGAGGTGGTTAAGCAAAGGAAGATTGAGAGCACGGAACTTGTGTTGCCGGCGAAACGTCCGATCAAGAAGTTTATGAAGAATATGACCGGTAGAACCCGGCTCTACCCCGATGCCTATATTGCATCAAAGCGACCTCCGCTTAAGCGCGAGCATCTTGAGCGGCTTCTTGATGGTTGCAAAAAGCACGGAATCGGGGCTGGGCGTATTGTCGACTTCGAACCGCAGTATGCAGTCATCGACCCCGATTGAGAGCTCACCGCCATGTCGAGCGTAGGTGGTCGCACCGTTGACATGCCGGATCGACTCATCACCGTAGGCATAACTTGCTACAATGCGGCTGACACAATAGCGCGTGCGATCGATAGCGCGCTACGCCAAGATTGGCCCGATCTCGAGGTGATCATCATAGACGATGGGTCCACGGATGGGTCAATCAGTATTATCGAGGAACGCATATCTGAAGAGCCACGGGCGCGGCTTATTGTGCACGAATACAATATGGGCGTGGCAGCAGCACGCAACACGGTCATAAAAAACGCGCGCGGCGAATTCATCGCCTATTTCGACGACGACGACGAAAGCTCACCCGATCGCCTGCAAATGCAAAGGGAACGCATCATTGGCTATGAGCGATCTTCAAGTGCACAACTAGTACTCTGCTACACAAACCGTCACGTCGTTGAGTATGGCGAAAAGCAGCCAAGTCACGAAAGCCTCGGTATCGGTTATAGATCACCTGAGCCACATGGGCCTGCTGTAGTCGACTTCCTACTCTCGGTTGGCACCGATCCCCGGTACTCCTGGGGACAATTGGGCTCTTGCACTCTGATGGCTCGCCGGCAAAGTTTCATCGAAATTGGTGCCTTTGACGCAAACTTTCGACGCTGCGCCGAATTGGATCTGGCCGTTCGTGCAGCGTTCATGGGCGCGCATTTTATCGCGGTCGATCGACCTCTCATTACACAGTATAAGACCTGGAGCGCCGACAAAGCGAGCGCGGAACCGTTGAAGTACCAAATTCGGCTGCGAAAGAAGCACCGCGACTATCTCAAATCGCGCCACTCTTATTGGACCTCGCTCGCGATTGCTCGTGCAAATTTTCAAGGCTTTCGAAACGAGTTCTGGAAAAGCAGAGCCTGGAGGTTTTTGGCGTGTACCCTCAGCCCGCGCCTACTGCGCGCCGAGCTCCGGAGACGTCTTCGCTCTGAACCAGGCGTAAATCCGAGAACTACAAGAAATTTCGACGCATGAGCGAGTCGCGCGAGGATTTAGGAAGACCATCGAGTATTCCACAGCCACGCTCTGGGTCAACACAGCTTATTATGAATAAATGCACGAAAGGGGGCCTTAGCGGTTGTGGGTGCATATACGTTGCGTATGGGTACGAATATCTAATGATGGCAACCTATTCAGCTACCACCATAAAGCGGCATACTCCCAATCTTGCAATCACACTTGTGACGAACGTTCCTGTTCAAAAAATTCTGCACGGGGGGTCATCACTGTTCGAAAAAATCATTTACGAGGACGTCGAGCAAAGCTCCAATCGATTGAGCAAGCTCGCAATAAACTTACACTCGCCGTACGAGAAAACACTCTATCTCGACTGCGACACCGAAATTGAGGCCGATATTTCTCCGATGTTTGGCCTGCTGGATACGTACGAGTTTGCCGCCCGACCGTTTCCAGATGGGACCCCCCATATGATCGAAGTGTTTGATGGGATAAGTGCTCCAGAATTGGGACTGTCGATGTGCAATGGAGGGGTGTTTTTCGTCCGCAAATGCCACCGTACAAGTGAATTTTTTGCCCGCTGGCGGGAAAATTATCACGCGATGGGATTTGGTACAGATCAGCCCTCTCTAGGTAAGACACTCTACAATATGCCGGAACTACGGTTCCTCCCATTGAGCTCGTATTGGAATGCGTGGCCCTGGGAATACGAATTTGTGCGACGCCCCGATGTCCGCATATTCCATTACCGTGAGCCAGCAACGTGCCCGGATGTAGCTCGAAAAATCTGGCGGACATTTCGAAATCTTGAAATCAAACTCGACTTATCGCTTTTTCGCAACGAGCAACATGCCTCTGAAAGTGAAATGGAGAAAAAAAGATTCATCACGCTTTATTATTGGTATGCGAAATTGCTCCTTCCTTTCGACTCTAGAAGAGGTCGTCGTTGGCTCTTTTCACAACGCAAAGGATATGTGAAGCGCTTTATGACTGCATTCTTTAGGCTACGTGCAAGGTTGACTGGCGAGCCTAGTGCAGTAACGCCCTATCGTGACCACAAAAGAATAGGCCCGTCTGCGCGAGTGCGCGAAAGGTAAGTGTGTTCAGTTAGGAAGCGACTGAGGTGCTGCGGAGACGCTCTTTGATGATCCCGGAATTTCCCTATTAATCTTTCAACGCGCGCCGACAAGCTAAGGGTTGTTGGCATCGCGATCGTCACTTTGCTCAAGGTCACCCGTGCGCGCCAGCCAATCAGCTGGTTCAGAACGTTGCCATCAAGTAATTCCGATTCCATACCGCCTCGCGATCGAGTGATCGGGTATGTCGTTGGAGCTTTTGTGCCAATTTGGTCGGGAGCGATGCTTTGGTTGTGCTGGAAGGGTGGCACTCTGGACCTGGACTACGATAATTACGTGCGGCAATGGCAGCTTCTCCTTGACGGATCGGATCCATGGTCGACGGATAATGCATATGGACCTCTCCACACGGCCCTAGGCCTCTTGCTGCCTCTGGGTCCGCTAGCGCCGAAGTTCTTCATGATCGGCCTGATGATTGTGGCAAATGCCGTGCTTCTATTCGAACTCATGCGCCGCCGTGGGACATGCGAGACCCAAGTAATTTATTTGCTCGCGGTACCGACCAATATGCTTCTTATCGGCATGGGCGTGATATTCGGCTCCAATGACGTGTTGGTCGCGGGGCTCTTGGTGATCGCCGTGCTGCTGACACGAAGCAATCGCCTACTAGCCGCGGGGGCTTTTGTCGGGTTGGCAGCGCTGACGAAATATTATCCACTTCTGTTGCTACCATTCTTCGCGCTGGATAAAGGTTGTTTACGCTGGTCTGTCGTTGCGAGCGGAACGGTAGTCTTTCTCTTCGGTTTCATCGGCGCCGTTGCGATTTGGGGGCACGGCCCTATCGAATCCCTAATATATGGCTCAAGCCGTGAACCTAAGCTGCTATCGATACTGGCAGCAATGAAAAGTGTACTTGGCGAGACCGAGACCATCGATTGGCTGGTTCGATACAACACTCTTTTTGTGTTGTCGGGGACCATCGCCGCCCTCTTGTTCGCCTTAAAATCAAAAATTCATTTTCTGGAAGGCATTGTTCTCGGATACCTAATTATTCTGACTGTCTATAAAACCGGCCATCAGCAATTCTATATTCCCTGGCTATTCATGGTTGCTTGTCTGCCATTAGCCAAAAGGGCATCGGCAGACCATATGGCGCTGATCCTTATGCCCGGTGTCCTCCTTCTATCATTTTACCAATTCGGCTATCAGTTCGGAGATTCCTACCGAAATGTTTTTGGTTGGGTGCGATCATACGGCGGATTCATCGCTTTCCCGATAAGTGCCGTCAGCATTGCGGCATGTGTTGGGTTTCTCCTAAGGAACCGCGACGACGGAACGTCAAACGGATCATCGCCTTCCAATCCGCTTTCTCGCACGGCGATCGTGCAAGCCGATTAGGTGGCATAAGTGAGGAGCGAACAAGAGCCATGGCGCGCTCCGCTCGAATCAATGCAATTGTCGACCTTTGCGGCCCAACCGGTCACCTTGGAGAATGCAGGGCCGGCTGGTCGGCAACCACGCTTGCTTGCGTTCGTACCGGATGTTCGAAGGAAGCGAAAAGGACCGAAGTGATAATATTATGACGAAGCCGCTTGTCACGGTCGGTCTTACTGCCTTCAACGCGGAAGAAACCATTGAGCGTGCACTCGCATCAGCACTATCGCAGACGTGGCGCCCTATAGAAGTGATCGTTGTGGATGATGCATCCACCGATAATACTCTTTCAATCTTGAAGCGCATGGCGGAGCAGAACCAAGCGGTCCAGATAATAACCACAACGAACAATTCTGGAGCCGCAGCAGCACGAAATCGCATCATCGAAAGAGCGAGCGGTGACTTTATTGCGTTGTTTGACGATGACGACGTTAGCTGCCCGGAGCGCATCGAGCGGCAGATCCATCGACTCACAGCCTACGAGCAGCGCTTTGCCAGAGGCCAACCGGTCGTCTGCCACACAGCTCGCGAGCAAATCTATCCTGACGGCAGCCGCCGAATTGAGCAGACCGTTGGCACGGTTGAAAGCCGCATGGCACCGGCGGGACTGCCGCTTGCGCGGCGCATCCTGATGGGTACAGCGGTGCGCGACGGGTATGGCTCCATGGCGAGCTGCTCGCAGATGGCCCGTACAGCGGTTTACCGTATGATCGGAGGGTACTGTCCGGCATTTCGCCGGGTTGAAGACACTGAATTCTGTGTCAGATTAGCTCGTGCAGGCGGACATTTTCCAGGCATTGCCGATCCTTTGGTAATTCAAACCATGACACTAACGCAAGATAAGAATTTAGCGCTCGAGAAGGAAAGTGTGCTCGCCCTATTGCATAAAAACTGGGACCTAATTGAGAATGAAGAGCTCTACAAATTTTGTCGTGCCTGGACGGAACTAAAGTTCAATTGGCTCGGGGGGAGGCGAGTCGCCTTTGTGAGCCTACTAATGAAACTCAGTGCCCAACATCCCTTTATGACTTTTCAGCGATTGCGGTTCGCTTTTCCCGGCATTGGTTCAAATCGTGCATGGCGGTCGTTGCATCGAAGCAATGCACGCTAAAATTTTGGAACATCAGCTAGTAACAATTGGTGTCACTTGCTTCAATGCGAGGGATACAATTCTACGGGCGTTGGAGAGTGCAGTAGCTCAGAACTGGCCAGCCATCGAAATCCTGATCGTCGATGATTGTTCCATGGATGGTTCAGCGGCAATTGTTCGAAATTTTATTGCATCGGATCCTCGGGCCAAGCTAATACAGCACACTCAAAATCTCGGCGTAGGTGCGGCTCGCAACACCATTTTGGCTCATGCACGTGGCGAGTTCATAGCGTTCTTTGACGATGACGATGAGAGCCGGCCAGGCCGCGTTCGAGAGCAGGTCCGCGTACTTACCGAACATGAAGAGGCGACCGGTGCGAGCTTAATCGCCTGCTATGCAGGCGGAGAGCGGCTCTACGCGAACAACTACCGAGTTGATGCCCCGGCGATCGGGAGCGAAGGATTAATCCCAATGGGTGCCGAGCTGGCCGACTATCTCCTTGTCTTCAAGCGGCGACCTGGCCGATTTTATGGTGCAGGTGTACCAGCGTGCGCTCTTCTTGCGCGCAGCAAAACATTCGAAGCAATGGATGGATTTGATTCCCATCTGCGTCGACTGGAGGATGTCGACTTCGCTGTCCGCCTCGCACTGAGCGGCGGACATTTTATCGGCACAGCCGAGCGTCTCTATATTCGACATATGACTGGCGGTGCGGAAAAATCCCCTGAGGCCGCACTCGAGGCCCTTAACTCACTGGCAGAGAAGCATCGATCTTATCTCGAGCTAATCGGCCGGTATCAGTATGCAGTTCGGTGGCCCCGGCTGGGCTACTGGCACTTCAAACGCCGGTACGGCCGCTTTGCGGCCGAATTTCTCGCCCTGCTGGTGCGCTATCCGTTTGCCGCCACGCGACATCTTTTAGCCACCGGACCGGCACGTCTCGTTCACGAGCACAAGATGCGAAAGGGGCGGGTAGCTTGAGACTGCTGTTCGTTGCGCGCGCCATGGACAATATGGCTGGTGGACTAGAGCGTATGATCATCTCGATTATGAACGCGCTCTCCTCTCGGCATGAGATTTCATTACTTACCTGGGACAGCGAGCAGGCCTCTACATTCTATCCGATGGTGAACCAGATTGCCTGGTATCGGCTAAACATTGGGGACCCGAGCGTTACGGCCGGGCTCACAACGATCTTAGCGCGCTCAAAAAAAGTCAATCAATTGGTGCGTGATATTAAGCCGGATGTAATCGTATGCTTCCAGGGAGGGTCGTTCCGTGCGATGCAGCTTTACACGTTGGGACTTGGTATTCCTCTAGTTGCAGCTGAGCGAACTTCCCCAAGCCTTTATCATCATGCCAACAGCTGGCGCATGCGCTTTATCGAACGTCAATCATTCCGGTTTGCTCGTCGCATTACAATCCAATTCGAGCGTTACAGAAATCTCTATCCAACCTACCTTCGGAATCTCATGGTCACAATTCCAAACCCTGTGCCGAAAGCTACGCGCCTGGCGAGACCAGATGTAGCTGACACGAGTGGTCGTTGGCGCCTTCTTTCGGTTGGCCGACTTGGCTATCAGAAAAACTTTGCTGTCCTGATTGACGCATTCGCGCAACTTGCGGAAAGATTTCCCGACTGGGATCTGCGAATCGTTGGCGAAGGCGAAGAGCGCGTCTCGCTTGAAGCGCAGATCGCACGATTGCACAGGCTTCATGGCCGCGTTTCATTGCCCGGCGCCATTAGTCAAGTTGGCCAAGAGTACGCGGCGGCACACTTGTTTTGCCTCCCCTCGCGGTGGGAAGGATTCCCCAACGCGCTGGCCGAGGCTTTAGCCCACGGACTACCTTCGGTGGGTTTCGCTGATTGCGACGGCATTCCGGATCTCATCAAGCCTGGTCACAACGGGGCGCTTGCCAGGGGCAACTGCGACGCGGCGTCCTTGGCCAACGCGCTCGCCCCAATCATGGCCGATACGGCCAAGCGAGCCGTACTTGGAACGAATGCCGTCGCCTCGGTCGCTGGCTACCGGCCCGAGGACAGTTACCGGCTCTGGGAGAAAGTGCTTCACGAATGCGCTTCCGGCTAAGCACCGC
>CAZUKP010000094.1:0-10243 GCA_964620915.1 uncultured Hyphomicrobium sp.
CTCGTGTGACTTCAATTCATCGACCGCGTGGAAAATCCGGGGGCGAACGCAGGTTGGTGCTTTCGGCAATTCCTTGAACTGCCGGTCAAAAATATTTATAGATATATCGACGATCTATTAGCTCGAGAAATGGCGCCATTTTAAAGTATTGCGGCCAGAATACGGTCTTTCTTGTATATTTTGACTTGCCGATTTGGAAAATACTTATTTTTGAAAATTTCGCTCTATCGGCGCTTAGGGCTTACACCCGTTGTCTCTACGCTGACTAGTTTCTTTTGCTGGAGTGGTTAATCTATTAACCTTTCCGATCGCCGCTGCGTTTCATAATCATGCCGAGTGTTTTTATTCCCCCGTCTTACGGTGTTTTGGTTAATAGGGGCCAAGAACCTTGAATTAGCGAATTACGAATATAATGACCTTCGTTCATGACCTCTGTTCATGACCTCTGTTCATGACCTCTGTTCATTTTGTTGCGGCTGTAGAAAACAACTTCGTATTGAAATTGCGTGTTACACGAAACCCGTTATTTGGCTGCAATAGGAAGAGCGCCACGACCGCGGCGATGCGGCTGCACGCTCAGGAGCCTCGGCATGGAGTCGACGCAAAAGTCTCGTGGTTGGAGCAAAGCACCGGCTGAGATCTACCGAGTTCTTGTCGTTGGCGCTGGCATCGCTGGGCTTGCCGCAGCACGCGCACTCGCCGATCGAGGGGTTCATGGTGTCGTGCTTGAAGCACGCGAGCGTATCGGGGGACGGATCTGGACCGCCAACGTGGCAGGGCAGCCCGTTGACCTTGGCGCCTGCTGGATCCACGGACCGCGCGGCAATCCAATTGCGCAACTCGCGCGCCGATGGAAGCTGCCACTCGAGAAAACGGAGTGGGACAGAATTTGGTTTCCCGGCGCTCCCTCGGCACACGTTTGGGAGGCGGTAATCCGAGCCAAAACGCTTACTGCGGCCGTGGGCTCCGGATCGGTGGCGGAAGCCATTCCGCAACATTGGCTCAGCGACCCGCTGATGCGTTGGGCCCTGTGTTACGAAATCGCACAAGAGTACGGCGAGGATCCCGAGCACCTCTCGCTCAAGCACTGGCGTGATGACGATGACTTTGAGGGCGGTGATTTCATGTTTCCGCGCGGTTACGGGGAACTCGTCGGCCATTTGGGCAGGGGGTTACAGGTTCGCACTGGCCATGTCGTACAGGCGATCCGCTATGGGGGACGCAGGGTCGCCATCGAAACAAACAGTGGGACATACGAAGCGGAGCGCGCGATCGTAACCCTCCCTCTTGGAGTCCTTAAGGTTGGGTCAGTGGTGTTCGATCCAGAGCTGCCGGAGCGGAAGCAACGAGCGATCAGGCGCCTTGGCGTAGGGGTGCTCAACAAGCTTGCGTTTGTTTTCGATCAGCCGTTTTGGCCGAACGGCACACATGTCGTTGGACGATATGGGCCCTACTCGATGTTAACTGTGCACGGCAGGACGCTTGTCGGAATGGCAGGCGGCGGCGTCTCGCGCCTTACCGTTCCCGAAGCCCCCGAGGACGTGCTCCAGTCAATTGGCGCGCCGCGCCCCTTGGGGACTATTGCGACACGGTGGGATGAAGACGCATTCGCCCGAGGGGCTACCTCCGTGGTGCCGCCTGGCGGAAAGAGCAAAGACTTCGACGTATTGGCCTCTCCGTCAGGCAATTTGTCTTTCGCCGGCGAGGCAACGAGCCGCGCCCATCGTGGAACCGTGCACGGCGCTTACCTCTCGGGGCAACGCGCAGCGCAAGAAGTCCTTGTATCGTTCGCTGGCGCTTGTTGACGGAACAAGGATTGGCCGCCTCATCTTTTGGTGACCCCGGCAGGATTCGAACCTGCGACCCTCAGATTAGGAATCAGTGCGACACTAGATTTCCTCGTATTTCGATGGACGCAATCGGACAAGGCAACTTGCAGATATATATAACTTTTTCACGATGTATGCGTCCAGATATTTACGACAGCGTCCAGGGCAATCGAGATCAATTTGGAACCCCAGCGGAACCCCAGCGTGCTACACTTGGGCGAAAAGGGAGACCGATTCGCGCCGATGTCACGGAAGAAGCTCACGCAGAGGTTCGTGGAGACCGTCAAGGCTGGACCGACAAGGGTGGAGTATCCTGACGGCCATACGCGTGGGCTCTTACTGCGTGTTACGCCAAGCGGGAAAAAGAGCTGGGCCGTCCTATATCGGCGCAAATCAGATGGCCGCAAGCGGCGCTACACGATCGGCGCCTATCCTGAGTTCAAGCTGTCGGACGCGCGCGCTCATGCTGAGGACGTCGTGGCGCGAGTTTCGCGCGGAGAAGATCCTGCTGCGCAGGTCCAGGCCCACAATGCGGCGCTCACCTTTGGGCAACTCGCCGAAACGTGGGTCCTACGGCATGGGCGGCCAAACAAGGGGCCCCGGTCCCTCTATGACGACCAGCTCATGCTCACCCGAGAGATCTACCCGGCAATCGGCCGCATGAAAGCCGACGAAGTTGTCAAGCGGGACGTTATCGGAATCCTTGAGTTGGTTGCGGGTCGTGGTGCCCGCTATCGGTCAAACCGTATCTTTGCGCTCTTGCGCTCGATCTATCGATGGGGACTAGCGGAGGATCTGATCCAGCGCGATCCAACCCAGGGAATCCGCCCGCGCACTATTGAGCGGCCACGCGAGCGGGTCCTTTCAGACGAGGAAGTCCGCATCCTGTGGCGCGCCCTTGATAATGCGCCAATGAGCAAAGCCGTCGCCACCATTCTGCGCCTCGCGCTGATCACCGGCCAGCGCGTAGGCGAAGTCGCTGGGATGGCCAAATCAGATATCGAACTTGCCCCAGCCAACCCGATGTGGACGCAACAGGGTCGTGGGCGAAAGAACAAAGAGCTGACACGCGTGCCGCTTTCACCGCTGGCGGCGGAGCTTATCCTCGATGCCGTCGCCCGGTCCGGTGACAGTCAGCACGTGTTTCCGTCACCAACAGGAGCTGGTGCAATTACCGCCCATGCGGCGACACGCGCAATCAGTCGGGCACGACCGGGGCTCGGCATTGACCATTTTCGCGTCCATGACCTTCGCCGAACCGCAGCTACAGGGATGGCCTCTCTTGGCATCAACCCGCACACGATTAGTCTTGTGCTCGACCACACGAGCGTCACGAAGGGCACGGTTACGGGGGCCGTGTACGTCAAGTATTCGTTCGACCGCGAGAAGCGTGAGGCTTTAGAGCGCCGGGCTGATCACCTGGAAGATGTCATTGCCCGCCAAATGAGAAGCGACCGCCGACATGCGAGTGTGTTGGGCAAGCAAGGAGCCGACAAGATTAGTGTCGGGGATACATCAGATAATGTCCGAATCCGGGGGTAAAGCGGACATCGCGAATGCATGCTCCAACGTCCGCTTATGACCCAAAGCGGACATTGCCGGAAGCGCAACAAGCGGGCCCAATTGGTGTGGTTAGCTCGGCCAGTTGATCTAGTGACGTTCAAGAACGTCTTTCAGGATAGCAGCACTGCTGTGCTCTTCGTCCTTGGCTGCAAATACCAGAGTGACGAGGCCACGAGCGCGCAACGTGCGCAGTTGATCGACAAGGCGCCGTTTCTCGGTGAGCTCCGTCTGATAGCGCTCTTTGAATTCCTTCCACCGGGCTAGGTCGTGACCATACCACTTGCGCAATTCTGGACTTGGAGCGATGTCCTTCAACCAGTCATGCAAAGCCGCGTCAGTTTTTGACACACCTCGTGGCCACAACCGTTCTACGAAGATACGATAGCCATCAGTCCTAGCGGCCGGCTCATAGATTCTTTTGATTCGGAACATTTTTGGGCACCTCTTTATAAATGACCGGATTGAGGACGAGGTGGTCGTTCGGTATCCAGTCGGTATTTTAGAAATTTGGTGCCATGGTGCTCAATCCCATCGACAAATTCTGCGCCAAGCCTCGCGAGAGCCATTAGGTTTTTGCGCGATGGCGGCAAGAGGAATATCACGAAGGGAATCCGTTTATCGGCCACCGCAAAGTCAATGGCCTTCTTTGAGATGAGCGGGCCGAGCCCAAAGCTTTCTCGCTTGAGCACCAATCCATATTCCCACTCATCGCCCTCTTTCTGAAAACCGCCCCATCCGGCATAGCTGTCATTACAAAGTATTGCCCAATGGCCGAGCCCATCGCGACGCCAACGCTCCTCTTTTGTAGCAATGAATTTGGTGGCAGTGACGTGATCCCAATTGCATGTGAGGAGCGGCATGTGCTCAGCAACGCGAGGGTCTAACATATGCGCAACAATCTCATCCGGCGAGACTTCTGGCAGTCGTGCGAACGTGACGTTCCGTTCAGGCAAAGTGGTCATTATCAGCTACCACGACTGTGAGGGTTATGAGGACCACAACTGTGTCGCGAACGACTTTGCAGATCATCTGCGCTCCTACCTTGGGCCAGGACTGGATATACACTTCTCGTGGTTGAGACGGATCGCCTGTGCGAACGCGTCAGCATCTCCAAGTCCTCATATGCCAAGGCGCTGACTACCCCGCCCTGCCGCGGCGACGGGCGCTTCTGACCCAAAGCGGTATTCGGCGCGACTTATGCATCTGCGTATTCGATGTCGTCGCGATACTGCTTGTAGGCAGCCGCGTACTCCATGACCCGCGCTACCTCGGCAATGAAACCCTCGTCATAGCCGGCGCGGCGCAGCAGGTGAAAGCCCATCTCCATGCCCGACGCGATGCCTCCCGCAGTGATTGTGCGCCCAGAGTCGACCACTCGTGCTCGACTTACGCTGCAGGCGGGGGCGATTTCTGCCAAGCGGTCAATCGGCAGCTTGCCGAAGTTCGAGGCTTCGAGCCGGTCCGGCTCCTTGCGGTTGGTGGCTCGCTTTCCGTCGAGCAAACCCATCGCACCACAAATCCACGAGCCTGTGCATACGCTCGTCAGCAGTGTCGTGTCGGACAACGTGCGAATGAACTCATGCAAGCGACCGTTGTGCATTTCTTGGCGGGTACCGAAACCACCCGGAATGAGGAACGCGTTCATCGCCGGCCGATCCGAGAAGCTGTAATTCGGGAGCACAGTGAGACCGGCTTGCGTCTGTACCGGGCGCATGGAATCGGCGATCAAAAAAGCATCGAGTTCCGGATCGAAACGGCGTGCGACGGAAAAGACGCCATATGGGGCGGCGTAGTCGACGATTTCGGCGTCTTTAAAGACGTAGATGCCGAGCCGGAATCCGGCGATCCTTGGGAAGGTGCGATGGGAAGTGTTGCTCATGTTAGATTTCTCCTGGCCACGTCTTGGCTCTCGGTGCGAGGATCACAGGGCGGCGATTTCCTACTCAACAACAAGGCGGAGACGGGTTCAGCCGAGCAGAAATTTCAGCCGTCCGTCGGTTTTTGACGGGGCAATTTCGAGAATTTCCGCTGTCACGACATTCTCCGCCACAAACGGATCGTCCTCTACCCGGCTTTCGAGATCCGCCAGCGATGCAGCATCCACCAGGATTGCGCCGCCCAAATTCGGCCGAAGGCTACCGACCACCAAGAACACGCCGTCATCGAGACCACGTTGGATCCATGCGTTGTGGCTCTTCATGAGCTGACCGGCCCGGCCTTTGTTGGCAGCAAATTTGAGGAGTACGATGAACATTCGAATTGTTTCTCCTGTGAACTCTGGTCCCGGGCGTCAACTCGCGCATTTCTTAGCTTCATGCGTCCGCCCAGTTCTTGTCCTGAACACTGCGGCGGTTCGCCTAATCGAACCTCGGCCGCTCGTTTCTCAGAATGGGATAGCCCTGCACGAAGATCAGATCTTGGCTTCGCGCCGGTTCGTGGCAGCCCAGGCAGTCCGCCCTGTAGTCCGTTGTCACGGTGCGCTTGGTCTCCGATCCCTCATAGAAGGCCCAACCCCAGCCATCGCCCCACAGCGGCGACGGTCCTGCGCGTTGGTTCGCCGCATCCTTGACCATGACAAAGCGTCCGGCCAGGTCTCCGGCAAAGCTTGCCGTTCCCGTCGTCAGAGACTCCGTCTTAGCCGCAAAGACATCCTTGACGAGAACTGTTCCGTCGGGGAATTGGCCTGATTTGAGGTAATCCTCCAGGTTCTTGCGCTCGGTGTAGACGACGTGCAGCTCCTTCGCACCATCCGAAGGCACATCGGCCAAAACTGAGAACGTGCCAAGCTGGATCCATTCCCTGCGGTAGTCGACGATCGGGACATGCAGGGCAGGCTCGGCGTCGTTAACCGCGGAAATATCACTACCCGTGGTCTTCTCCGCCGAAAACGCCACAATCACGCTGGTTGTGGCAGCGATGATTGTAACAACAGCAACAGCAAAGATTCTCATCGCAGATTTCTCCTGGGCTCATCACGGAGCGGGAATGATGGAATCCGAGCGGAATTCAGTGTCATCCGGCGCAGTATCGCCGGATGACCTGGTTGATAGCCGCTCGAAAACGCTCCTCTGCTGATAGCGCTTGCCGATCGCAATTAGCGGCAGTCCCACACGCCATGCGGCGTGAAGGTCGAGCCAGCGCAGGCAGCGTTCTGCACCGGAGCGGCAGACGCATTCGCTGCGAAAGCCAGAGTGGTGAGAGCGGCAACAATAAGAGTCTTCATTTGGGGGATCTCCTTTGTGTTCGAGGTTGGCTAATTCAGAGTACCGTTGCGGGCACTTCCTCAACGGCCTCCGACGTGCAGGTACGCGAGCGCCTCCGCACGCGTTCCTCAACAGCGCCAATTTGCACCCTTCCAGCTACGACGGGTATCCGCCAATATTGGAGCGGTGCTTTCCAAAAAATGGAAAGAAGGATGGATCGGTTGTCGACAATCTGTCCAACACTCATTCGGAATCGTGTGTGAGGAACGCATCGCGCGTTAACGCGCCGTGCAGACGCCAACGAGTGATCGGCATGCATGGCGGTCAATAGTTCATTTGCATCAACGCGGCTTCAGGCGACCTTTCAAACGCGGAACGGCAAAGTCGAGAAAGGCGCGCAATTTTTGAGGAACGTGGCGGCCGCTCGGATAGACGAGGCTCGCAGGAAAAGGCTCCGGCTCGTAGTCGCGTAGCACAAGCGCAAGGCGTCCCCTCTTCACGGCGTCGACAACTTGATACGAAAGAACTCGCGCGAGACCGACACCGGCGATGGCGGCATCAACGGCCGCTTCTGCGGTCGTGACGACGAGTCGGGGTCGGACGGACACAGCCGTCTCCTTGCGCCCCATCTTGAATGCCCACTCCTTGGCCGGGGCGCGGATCCCCGTGAACGTAATGCAACAGTGATCGACGAGCTCTTTAGGGGTCGACGGCGTGCCGCGATCGGCTAGATACTTCGGGCTGGCGCAAGCGACGTAGCCTATGGACCCGATGCGCTTCGCGATCATGCTGCTGTCGGGCAGATTGCCGATGCGCACCGCAAGATCGACTTGCTCCTCGATGAGGTTTACGAAACGGTCTGCAAGTTGCAGACGGATGCTTACTTCCGGTTCGCGTTTGAGAAACTCCGCAACGACGGGCAGCACGTGCAAGCGCCCGAACACGATCGGAGCCGTCACGACGAGCTCGCCACGCGGTGCCTCGTATTCACCGCTCGCCGCCCGCTCGGCCTCGCCTAGGTCATCGAGAATCCGCTGGCAGGCCGCGAAGTATTGCTGCCCCGGTTCGGTCAGGGTCACTTTGCGCGTCGAGCGGTTGAGGAGCCGCACGCCGAGCTGGTCCTCGAGCTCGGAGACCTTCCGGCTCACGGTCGCGAGCGGCATCGAGAGACGCCGAGATGCTGCCGAAAACCCGCCCGCCTCGACCACGGCAACGAATGTCGACATGGACTCGAACCGATCCATGATCGTTTCCATTTTTTGGAACGCACCTCTCCAATACTGACGGATACCGGTCACAATTGGAAGGGTGCATATTTCCGATCATCGACCCCCGCACCAAACGACAGGAGAGATTGACATGAAAAAGCTCGTTGCCGCAGCGCTGCTCGTCTCGGCGCTTGCCTTACCCCTGACCACTCCGGCCTTGGCCGTCAATGAGGTCAACACCGTACCCGGCCTGACAACTACCGGAGCCCCGCTGGCCCTGCATGGCTATGACCCGGTGGCGTTCTTCGCGAACGGCAAACCGACGCTGGGCGATGCCAAGTATGCAGCCGCGCACGATGGTGCTGCCTACTACTTCGCCAGTGAAGCCAACCTCGCTGCGTTCGAGGCCGATCCTGCCAGGTATCTGCCGCAGTATGGTGGGTACTGCGCGTATGGAGTCTCCGTCGGCAAGAAGTTCGACGGCGATCCGCGCTTCTGGAAGATCGTGGATAGCAAGCTCTACGTGAACCTCAACGCGGATATCGCGGCGAAGTTCAACGAGGACGTGGCGGGCGCCATCAAGGAGGCGAACGTCAACTGGCGCACGATCGAGACCAAGGCTCCAGCTGAGCTGTGAGCCGGAGGCCGATGCGAGTGCCGCCCTCCCCCGTCCTCCCGCTCGCATCGGCCCCAAAAGTTTCTCGCAAGCATTCCATCGATCACCGAGGCACCACCTATGACGTCTTCGTCCGACATCGCCTTTACGCCGACCGTCAAAGCGATCCAAGCGCGCCGCGGATCGCGCGACGGCTACGCGCGCATGGAGGAGAAGGGCGGGTGGCCGACAACGATTACTGAAGAGCTGGCAGCGTTCCTGGCCGAAGCGGATTCATTCTACCTCGGCACTGCGAATGCTGCTGCACAGCCCTACATCCAGCATCGCGGCGGTCCGCCCGGATTCCTGCGCGTGCTCGACCAGGGAACGCTCGGCTTCGCCGACTTCCGCGGCAACCGACAGTACATCACCGTCGGCAATCTCCAGGATAACCCGCGCGCGTTCATCTTCGTCATGGATTACGCCACTGGGCGCCGCGTGAAGATCTGGGGGCATGCAACCGTGGTCGAGGCGGACGCGGAGCTGGTCTCGCGACTCTTCCCAAGCGGGTATAGGGCGAAGGCGGAGCTGGCAATCCTATTCACTGTTGCTGCGTGGGACGTCAATTGCCCCCAACACATTCCGAGAAAATTCACCACTGCACAAGTGAGCGATCAGATCGCGCACTATGAGACGCGGATCGCGAAGCTCGAGGCGGAGTTGGCCGCCGCAAAGCAGAAAACCTGATCGATTGCCGAGGATTGAGCAATGAGGATCGACAACAAGCTGCGTCCACTCAAGCATGCCGCTGCTAACCCGCAGCTCAACGCTGATTTCTCGCAGCGCGCTTCAATGCATGCAGACGAAATCGAATGGCGCCCATCCCCCACACCCGGCGTCAGCCAACGCATGCTGGAGCGCATCGGCGGTGAGGTTGCGCGCGCCACAACGATTGTACGCAATGACGCAGGCAGCAAGTTCCCATCTCACGTGCACGAAGGCGGCGAGGAGTTCTTCCTGCTCAACGGCGTTTTTCAGGACGAGCACGGGGATTTTCCCGCCGGGAGCTACATCCGCAATCCGCCCCAGTCGGCCCATGCTCCGGGATCAAGCGATGGCTGCACCATCTTCGTGAAGCTTTGGCAATTCGACCCTGCAGATCGGACGCAAGTGCATGTCGACACGAGCGCAATGGGATTCCTGGAAGCGGTCGGCCGGCCCAGCGTCGGGCTGATCCCGCTCTTCAAAGATGATCGTGAGGAAGTGCGTCTCGAATTGTGGTCCGGCGACGCCGCGCTCGCGTCAGTGCAGCTCGTGCTCTGATATCAGTCCAAGCTGGATTAATTCTTCACGCGTCACAACACGCTCTGTCAGAAGCTTTTCAGCGGCTTCTTTACGCTTTGCCCTTACAGCTAAAGCAAATCGCGAAAGTTCAGCGTTGGTCGGTAGCGGTAGGCCCATGTGCGATCCCCCGAACACGCTTGCACCGAAGCTGTGACCCTATCTTTCCCCTGGACGGGGGAATAGGGCATTGAAGCAACACCCGGCCACTTAGGAGCATGGCGCGGCTACAAAATCACTTGGAATAGCCCCATTCCGTACCCACTGAGCAACAGCTTTGGCGTGCTGATTCATTTATTCTGCGCCGATACAGGCATCGGATGGGGCTGTGATCATGAGGTATGGAACGTCAGTTCTGATGGCACTCGCCGTGCTGCTGGGTTGGAATAGCACGGCCGCAAGCGCTGACCTTGGTGGCGAAGGGCCAAATGTCGGAGCCGTACCGGTCGTTCATTCCAACAATTGGACCTTCTCGTTTACGAGCTATGGCTGGCTCCCTTGGAT
>CAZUKP010000095.1:0-10142 GCA_964620915.1 uncultured Hyphomicrobium sp.
AGACACCCCTTAAATCCCCGGACTAACTTCACCGAGCGACTCAAATTCATGAACATCTGTTCAGTCTACTGAATAATGAAACCGTAGGCGGTAAACCGGAAGTGGTGTTACTTGGTCGCAACAACTCTTTCTCGTTTGGTCTGTAAATACGCGCCCTGCATCGTGGTTTCTAGTGCTCAGGGCTGTGGACTTTATAAGCCAAAAACCCTTTGGCACGCCGCCAGTTTCACCACCTTACGATCACGCGAACCACAAGTGACGCCGATCGCGCCGTGAGCATCGCTCAGCACAGAGAAAGAGCCTGACAGCAGAAATTATAGTCGGACTTCCGACTTTCAGCCGAAAACCTGAGCCCCGCGTTTCAGCTGATGTCCATTGTCTTCCGCAGGCGGCGCAAGAGCGTTGCGAGTTAGACTGCATTGAGATCGAAGCTGTCCGCCAGGGTGCCTTTTACCTGCTCTCAGCGCCCTTCTTCTGTCAACGATCGCAGCCACAACCGATTGTACGTCTGAAACAATCAGCAGATCAGCGGCCGTCAGCGGCTGACTGTCTGATAGCGCGGTGGACGAATTCGAGCTTCGTGACGACCACGTCTGGGAGCATGAATGGATAAAAGTCACCATGCCCCATGCTGCGGTTGATATCGTTGAGTGCAAGCGTGAGGGGAATCCAGCGTTCGATCAGGGCGCCGAAACTCTCCTGGCAATAGACATCCTGAACGTCGTGTGCCCAACCCGCTTGGGTCATCAAGCGCGATGGACGCGGCTCGATCCTGTGGACGGCGGCAGTATCAAGGGCATCAACCATGTGTAGATAGTGTGCCCACGTTTCCGCCCAGTCTTCCCAAGGGTGGGCACTCGCATATGCCGATACGTGGTGCAAAGCCCAATTGGGCGGTGGCCCCGATCCGTGGTGCTGCTGTAGCGCCGCGTTGTAGTCATTCTGTTCGTCGCCGAATAGCTGGCGGAACTCCGAAATGTAGTTCGTCCCTTCGATCAAGAGCATCCAATAGTAGTGTCCGCTCTCGTGCCGCAGGTGTCCCAACAGCGAGCGGTACGTCTCCTCCATCGCTTGGCGTTGATACTCGCGCTCGACGGCATCCGCTTCGCCGACGGCAATCGTGATGAGCCCGTCGAAATGTCCTGTCAGCGCGTCACTTACGAAATCAAACGTCAGTGGACCTTTGCCGACGGCTGTGCCGTCGAGTGGCAGTCCGAAGCGAATGAGTGAATAGATGAGGCGCTTCTTAGCTCGCTCGAAATCTCCCCAGGCGCGCAGGTTTGCAGGGTTGGATAGATCCGGGATTTTGCGATTCAAAGTGCAGGCGGTGCAGAACTGCGTTGGCGCATCGCTACTAACAAGCCAATTGCAGACACCTTGAGCTTCGTTGGCGCAATAGGAGACAAGGCCGGTCGCCCCCTTCTTCAATTCACGAAAGAACTTGCCGTCGACGGGCGTAAGCGTCACGATCTCAAGGTGTTCGGGCGCGAACCCTACCGAATGGCCACACCTCAGACACTGCAGGTTCTCGAAATAGACAGTGTTGCCACACGCACCGCATTCGAATGTCTTCAACCGCGACCTCAACTCTGTTGGTGCGCAACGGGTCCGACCCTTGAAACATCGTAACCCCGCGCTCTTACACTGCCTGAACTTGATGCATTAAGCACAGCGATCGGGCAATGCTTAAACTTCGTGCGACTGGGAAGTTGATCTATGCTTTCCAACGTACGGTATTCAAGAGGTCTCTGCTTCTCATAGGTTCAAATGACCCTCCACGTTGCTCTCACGCATAAGACAGCCTACCATTACGACCACTTGATCGGGATGGCTCCCCACGTGATTCGCCTAAGGCCGGCGCCGCATTGCCGCACGCCCATCCTCAGCTACTCACTGAAACTTGAGCCAGAAATTCACTTTATCAATTGGCAGCAGGATCCATTCGCCAACTATTGTGCGCGCGTGATCTTCCCAGAGAAGTCCGACCGCCTCGTCGTAACGGTCGACCTCGTGGCCGATATGGCGGTCATCAATCCTTTCGACTTCTTCATAGCGGAGGAGGCAAAGGACTGGCCGTTCACATATGAACCCGACCTCGAACAGGAGCTGAGGCCTTATCTCGATCCGCTGCCGCCCGGACCGCGCTTGGCAAATTTTGTTGGTTCGCTCAGCCAAGACACGGCGAGCACGCTTGACTTCCTGTGCGACATCAACCGCAAACTTCACGCCGAGCTGAGCTATCGTATTCGCATGGAGCCGGGCATCCAGATGCCTGAGGAGACGCTTGAGAAAGCGTCTGGCTCGTGCCGCGATTCAGCTTGGCTCTTGGTTCAAGTCCTACGCAACATCGGGATCGCGTCGCGCTTCGTATCGGGTTACCTGATTCAGTTACGGCCCGACGTGAAGTCCTTGGATGGGCCTTCAGGTGCAGCATCGGATTTTACTGACCTTCACGCCTGGGCCGAGGCTTACGTGCCGGGCGCTGGCTGGATCGGACTCGATCCGACATCGGGTTTATTGGCCGGGGAAGGCCACATTCCGCTTGCCGCGACGCCACGGCCATCGAATGCGTCTCCCATCACCGGGTCACACGATGCGGCCGAAGCCACGTTCTCATTCGACATGTGCCTTGAACGCGTACAGGAGACGCCGCGCGTTTCGCTGCCCTACAGCGCGGAACAATGGGACGACATCCTTGCCGCAGGAGAGACCGTCGACGAGCATCTTGAGCGAGCAGACGTCCGCCTCAGCATGGGCGGCGAGCCGACATTCGTCTCCATTGACGACAAGGAGGGTAACGAGTGGAAAACCGCGGCAGTTGGGCCGACGAAACGCCGTTATGCAGAAGAACTCGTGTCCCGGTTGCACAAACGATTTGCGCAGGGCGGCCTGCTGCACAACGGTGAGGGTAAGTGGTATCCCGGCGAGCCGTTGCCTCGCTGGGCCGTATCCATCTATTGGCGCCGCGACGGGCAGCCCATATGGACCAACCAAGATCTCGTGGCGAGCGGATCACCCGGCCCCGAGGCCACAATCGCCAACGCCGCGAAGCTAATGGAGGCAGTGTGCGAGCAATTGGGGCTCGAACCAAACAGCGCCGCACCCGCCTATGAAGATCCCGCCTACTACGCGCTCATTGAGCAGAAGCTGCCAATCGACGTCGAGCCCACCGACAACAAACTTAAAGATCCTGCCGAACGCGAACGACTTGTGCGTGTATTCGAGCGGGGGCTCGATACTCCGGTCAGCTACGTCCTACCACTTCAAGCCTGGCAATCGCCGGAACTGGGTCGTCGGTGGGTGACGGAACGGTGGGCCGTCCGGCGTGGAACGCTGTTCCTTTCGCCGGGAGACTCGCCTTCAGGACTGCGCTTGCCCGTATCGTCTCTGCCGAACGTTCCCGCCGTCGACTATCCTCACGTTGTGCCGCGCGATCCGTTAGGCGAGTCGGATCCACTGCCGACACACAGCGCTCTGGCAAACAAGAAATACGCCGGCGCACTCAAGCCATCGTCCGTTCCCTCAGCCACCGGTGCCGACGAGCTCTATGGCTCCATACGAACCGCGCTTACCATCGAACCCCGCGACGGCCACCTCTGCGTGTTCCTGCCGCCGGTTGAAGACGCGCTGGATTTTGTCACCCTGGTTGCGGCGATCGAAAACGCCGCAGCTGCGACGGGACTACCTGTCTACATCGATGGCTATGCTCCGCCAGTGGATCCCCGGCTCAGCGTTATAAGGGTTACGCCTGATCCAGGTGTTCTTGAGGTCAATATTCATCCAGCGACATCCTGGAAAGAGGTCGTCGAGATTGCCACTGGCGTCTATGACGATGCACACGAAGCGAGGTTGGGCACAGAAAAATTCCGCAACGATGGGCGCCCGACCGGCACGGGCGGTGGCAATCACATTGTCATGGGCGGGATAACGCCCGCCGACAGTCCTTTCTTGCGCCGGCCGGACCTCCTCGCCAGCATCGTAACGTACTGGCAGCACCACCCGTCGCTGTCCTATCTCTTCTCCGGACTGTTTATCGGACCCACCAGCCAGGCGCCCCGCATCGACGAAGCGCGCCACGAGTCACTGTATGAGATCGAACTTGCACTGAAACAAGTTCCCGATGCCGAGTCCGGCACCGTTCCGTCTTGGCTGGTCGACCGCTTGTTTCGCCACCTCTTGGTCGACGTAACAGGCAACACCCACCGGGCCGAAATCTGCATCGACAAGCTGTACTCACCGGACGGTCCGGCGGGGCGTCTCGGCCTCGTCGAATTTCGTTCTTTCGAGATGCCACCGCACGCGCGCATGAGCTTGGTGCAGCAGCTTCTCATGCGCGCGCTTATCGCAATGTTTTGGGAGACCCCCCATCGCGGGAGGCTAGTGCGTTGGGGCACAGCCTTGCAGGATCGCTTTATGCTGCCGCATTTCATTTGGGCGGATTTTGCGGACGTCATCGCGGATCTTGAAAATGCTGGCCTGCCCATCGCTCTCGAGTGGTTCCGGCCCCAGTTCGAATTTCGGTTCCCGCGAATTGGAGGGGTCGAAGTGGCGGGGATCGATCTTGAACTGCGTCAGGCTCTGGAACCGTGGCACGTGCTGGGCGAGGAGGGCACTCCTGGTGGCACGGCGCGTTACGTCGACGACTCTCTGGAACGTCTCCAGGTGCGCGTTCGCGGTCAAGTCGGCGAAAGATATATTGTGACGTGCAATGGTCTTGCGCTTCCCCTAGCGGCGACCGGGACTCTGGGTGAGCAAGTGGCGGGTGTGCGCTATCGCACATGGTTGCCGGGCTCTTGCCTGCATCCAACGATCCAGCCCCACGTCCCGCTGACGTTTGACATCATGGACACGTGGTCGAAGCGTTCCCTTGGCGGATGCCGCTATCACACCGCCCACCCGGGAGGTCGCAATATCGATATGCCGCCGGTGAATTCCTATGAAGCCGAGGGGCGCCGATTGGCCCGCTTCGAGCGAATGGGACACACTGCGGGACTAAATTCGGTGGCCACGCCCGAGATCAATCCGGACTACCCACTCACCCTTGATCTACGGCTTTAACCATCTCGATGGCGAACCCAAGTGGCCACACGGGGATTGATTCGTTTTTCCTTGCACTTGAGAGCGCTGGTGCATTTTTTCACGAACCTTTATCCTGAGAGTCGCATGATGTCTTTGCTAATCAGGTTTCGATGCAACACCTACGGCGCCACGATCCATGAACCTCCAAGCGCGTCAGTCTCTGGGGCCGAACCGCGAAGACTTTGCCGCCTACGCAACATTGCGCAACGGCGCCTACGACGAACTTTTGGACGCCACGGGCGATGTTCGGCCGCACTGGGTCAAATTCTTATCTGAGCTCGCCGAACTTTCGCCAGACGAACAAGCGCTACGCGCGGACCGGCTCAACCGGCGCGTCCGCGAGATGGGCATCGCTCACGATATTTTTGCCGATCCGACGGACGCAGGGAAACTTTGGAAAGTCGACCTCGTTCCCTTCGTATTTTCCAGTACCGAATGGCGATCTCTTGAAGTAGCTCTCGTGCAACGAGCCCGTTTGTTCAACGCAATCATCGCTGACACTTATGGGGACCAGCGGCTGATGCGCGAAGGGCTCGTGCCGCCAGCGCTGGTATTCTCCGACTCCTCCTACCTAACCGCGTGCCAGAATATTGAGCCCAGAGCAGGCCATCTCCAATTCTATGCCGTCGATCTTGCGCGGGGCTGGGACGGAAACTGGAGAGTAATCGACAACCATACCGAGACGCCCGCAGGCGTCGGGTTCGCACTCGCCAACCGTGTCGTGCATACCCACATTGCCGGCGACCTTTTCAAGAAATGCAATGCGATCCGACTTGCTCCTTTCTTCCAGCGCGTACAATCAAACCTGACGATATCGACCGGGCGCCGCGATCCGCGCATTGCTCTACTCACGCCGGGCCCCCACCATGAGGATTATTTCAGTCATGCCTATCTGGCGCGTTATCTCGGATATCTGTTGGTGGAAGCTGGCGACCTGCGAATTTCCGGTGACCGCGTCTTCCTCAAGACGCTCGGCGGATTGAAGCGTATCGATCTGATCCTGCGCTGTGTGGAGGGCAGGAATTCCGATCCACTTGAACTGGACGTCAGCAGCTACGATGGTCCGCCGGGACTGGTGCATGCCTGTCGTAAGGCCCCGGGGCTTGTGAGAAACGCCCTTGGTTCCGCGATCGCCCAAAACCGAGGCCTCGGCGAATATTTGGGCGCGATTTGCGATCACACACTTGGAGAGCAATTGCTCATTCCTGACGCTTCCCGCAGGTGGTTGGGGGAGGCGGCAAACCGCCAATACGTCCTTGCAAATCTCGATCGGATGATCATTCGTCCCGCCCAAGAAGGGACTGGGCGACCGGGGCGAGCGCAGTACGGTCAGGTGGGTGCCACACTGTCAGACGCGCAACGCCGCACCTTGAGTGACGAAATTGAGCTACACGGCAACAATCTGGTCGCCGAGGAAAAAACCGGTTTCGGCACTGCCCCGACTTTCACCCCGGTTGGACTCGTTCCCGAGCCAATCGCGGTTCGCCTATTTGTCGCGGCGGCTGATGACGACTTCACAGTCATGCCGGGCGGCATTGCGATGACCATTGATCCCGATAGCGCAGTCGCATTGAGCGCGCCCGAATCACGCACGAGAGATGTTTGGGTTATTTCGGACGGCGATATGCCGCCACACAGAAGCTTGTGGAAGCCCACAATTGAAACGGCACGGGTGCAGCGTTCGCAGCGCGTCATTCAGAGCCGCGTCGCTGACGATCTCTTTTGGCTGGGCCGCTACGGTGAGCGCGCGGACTGGATCATGCGCGTTTTGCGCAGCGCGCTGCAGCGCCTTCAGGAGGATAGCGGGCCCTCCGACGGTTATGGGGCCTCAAGCACGTGTCTTGAGGCTCTGATGCGAAAGGATGATTTGGAAGATTGGCCGTCGAGCCCCGATCCCGACCAGTTGGCGATCGAGCGAATGGTTCAGATTGTGATTTCTGGCCAGAATGGCAGTCGAACGCTCGATCGCACGCTGGATCGACTCTACCGCGTCGCCAATCTGACGCGCGACCGGCTGTCACTCGAGGGATGGCGCGTCGTCAGCCATTTTCAACCCAAGGCGGAGTGGCGGCGCTCGATGGTGTCGGCCACGCCCGAAGGGGCACTCGATCTCATTGAGGACGGACTCGCCTGGATCGCCGCTTTCAATGGCCTGATGCACGAGAACATGACCCGCAATTTCGGTTGGGCGTTCCTCGACATGGGACGGCGGATCGAGCGGGCTCAAAATTTGAGCGAATCCATCTTGTCATTGTTTGGTCAGACACTCGATCGCGAGGAAGAAACCGGTCGTCTGCTCTTTTTGCTTGAGCTCGCAGACAGCTTCATAACGTATCGTTCTCGCTATCGCTTGGACCCGATGCTTGCACTTGTGCTCGATCTGCTACTTCTCGACGAAACCAATCCGCGTAGCTTGGCCTACCAGTTGGCTGGCGTGTCAAATCATCTTGCCGCCCTGCCGCAATCCATGCAGGGTGCCAGCCTAACGGAAGAACGCCGCCTGATCCTATCCATGTTGACGTCCATACGGCTCGCTGAGGTCGGAAGCTTTGCCGCAGACAATACGCGCTCGGAGCTCCAAGACGCTTTGCGCAGTCAACTTCGGTTGTTGCCACAGTTAACGACGGCAATTGAGCGGCGATACTTCAATCTGGCTGATGACCAGCCGCATCGCGTTCACACCCGACTCCAGCCGAAGCAATGATATACGACATCAGCCACAAGACGGTGTACCGGTACTCAACACCTGTGATTCAATCGCAGCACATCGTTCACATGTCGCCGCGCCTCGTCACGCGGCAAATTGTGAGAGGACACACGCTTCTTGTCGATCCAGCGCCGACAATCACGACCGAACGAGAGGACTACTACGGAAACCGCGTTGTTATGTTCGACATCGAACAAGAACACGAAGAGCTCATTGTTCATGCCAAGAGCACCATCGATGTCACGGCACGCCAATCCATCGACCTTGACAGCAGTTTGCCATGGGATGAGCTTGCCGCGCTGATCACCGTTCCTAGTGGCACGCGTGATCTTGAGGTGATTGGCCATACTTGCGCCTCGAAGCACACGCCTTCGACCATCGAGATTGCCGACTTTGCACGCAGCTCTTTTGCGCCGGGCCGACCGGTTTTGCGTGCAGCATGGGATCTGATCACAAGAATATACGACGAATTTTCTTTCGATGCGACAGCAACTGATATCTCCACACCGGTGACGGAAGTGCTGCACCAACGCAGAGGCGTTTGCCAGGATTTCTCGCACTTGGCACTTGCATGTTTCCGCACCATGCACCTGCCGGCACGATATGTAAGCGGCTATATCCTCACCAGTCCCCCTCCGGGCGAGCCGAGACTAGCAGGCGCTGATGCGTCACATGCCTGGATCTCGGTTTGGTCGCCTGAGTCCGGCTGGGTCGATTTTGATCCGACGAACGGTCTGATGCCCGACGACGAGCACATTAGCATTGCCTATGGCCGTGATTACGATGACATAAGCCCAATCATCGGCATCTTGCTCGGGGGCAGCGAGCATTCCGTAAACGTCGGCGTGGACGTCTTGCCTGTCGGCTAACAGGGCACACTCGAGACCTCCCATTCTCCTGCTCGTGTCGCGAGCACTATGGGCCTACATCTCGATGGGAGGTCCTGACCGGAAGTGGATCACGTCTCGCCCAACAGGCACTCCGCCCTAAGTCTCCAGGTCGATAAGCTCGACCTGACTGATGCGCAGCGCACCCACGGCTTCGTTGAGACGATCGACAATCACCTGTCGCACCTAGCCCTCCTCGCCATCGCGCTCTTGAAATGGAAGCTCGTCGACCAGCGCTTGCAGGGCCCTTGATTGAGCCTCAACGATGTTGCTTGCACGGGAAAGCTCTGCCGCAATGGCTGTTAGCGGTTTTTCGCTCATCATTCTTGTTCCGGGAACAGGGCCCGCACCGCAGCCTCAGGCTACGCGAGCTTGTGATGATTTCTGGTTGCATTGTCGCATCGTGAGAGCGGTCCCCCGCAAAACTAACCTCCGCTGATGGTATACGTTATCACGTTACACTTCAGAACCACAATATTTATGTGGTGTGACAAGAGCCTGATATTTATGGGTTTGTGACACCTGATCGCCTGAAAGGTTAGGGTTTCAAGGACAGGTCCTGCTGCATCGGCGGACTCTTCTATCAGAAGTTCTTATGATCAAATTCAAAATAAATCACTTTACCTTATCTCATCTCCCGCACCAGTGTTCGGGCGAGAGTCTAAGGCATCCCTGGAGACGAATGACATGGCCCCGAAAGATAAGCTGACCACGACCGGTGGCGCGCCCATTGCCGACAATCAGAATTCGGTTACCGCTGGTCCCCTCGGGCCGGTCCTGCTGCAGGACTATCAGCTTCTTGAGAAGCTGGCGCACCAGAATCGCGAGCGCATCCCTGAGCGCACGGTGCACGCTAAGGGCTGGGGCGCCCATGGCACACTCACCATCACGGGGAACATTTCAAAATTCACCCGGGCCAAGTGTCTGCAGCCGGGTGCGAAGACTGACATGATCGCGCGCTTTTCCACCGTCGCCGGCGAGCTTGGCGCGGCGGACGCCGAGCGCGATGTACGCGGCTTTGCGCTGAAATTCTACACCGACGAAGGCAACTGGGATCTCGTTGGCAACAACACGCCGGTCTTCTTCGTTCGTGATCCTTACAAGTTCCCGGATTTCATCCACACCCAGAAGCGTCATCCCAAGACAAACCTGCGCTCGCCGACGGCGATGTGGGATTTCTGGTCGCTGTCGCCGGAGAGCCTGCACCAGGTGACGATCCTGATGTCGGACCGCGGCATTCCGGTGGCGCCGATGTACATGAACGGATACGGCTCGCACACCTACAGTCTCTGGAACAAGAAGGGCGAGCGCTTCTGGGTGAAGTTCCATTTCAAGACCCAGCAGGGACACAAGCACTACACGAACGCCGAGGCGGCCGAGGTGATCGGGCGCTGCCGCGAGTCCTACCAGAGAGAGCTCTACGGCGCGATCGAGCGCGGCGAATTCCCGAAGTGGACCCTCTACGTGCA
>CAZUKP010000096.1:0-10140 GCA_964620915.1 uncultured Hyphomicrobium sp.
CGAGGTGAAGTCGACGAACGGCGATACCTTCCTCGGCGGCGAAGACTTCGACATGAAGCTCGTCAATTATCTTGCCGATGAATTCAAGAAGGAGCAGGGCATCGATCTGCGCAGCGACAAACTCGCGCTCCAGCGCCTGAAGGAAGGCGCGGAAAAAGCCAAGATCGAGTTGTCCTCCTCGCAGCAGACCGAAATCAATCTTCCCTTCATCACCGCCGATCAGTCGGGACCCAAGCATCTCACGATGAAGCTGACACGCGCCAAGCTGGAAAGCCTGGTCGATGATCTCATTGCTCGCACCAAGGGCCCCTGCGAGAAGGCAATAAAGGATGCTGGTCTAAAGGCCGCCGAAATTGACGAGGTCGTGCTCGTTGGCGGCATGACGCGCATGCCGAAGGTCCAGCAGATCGTCAAAGAAGTGTTCGGCAAGGAGCCACATAAGGGCGTGAACCCGGACGAGGTCGTCGCTGTCGGCGCCGCCATCCAGGGTGGAGTGCTGAAGGGCGACGTGAAGGACGTCCTTCTGCTCGACGTGACACCGCTCTCACTCGGCATTGAAACTCTCGGCGGTGTTTTCACGCGTTTGATCGACCGCAACACCACGATCCCGACGAAGAAGAGTCAGACCTTTTCGACGGCCGAAGATAACCAGAACGCTGTGACGATCCGCGTGAGCCAAGGCGAGCGCGAGATGGCAGCCGACAACAAGTTGCTCGGCCAGTTCGATCTCGTTGGCATCCCGCCGGCGCCCCGGGGCATCCCGCAGATCGAGGTCACGTTCGACATCGACGCCAACGGCATCGTTCATGTCTCGGCCAAAGACAAGGCGACTGGCAAAGAGCAGTCGATCCGCATCCAAGCCTCCGGAGGCCTGTCGGAAGGCGAGATCGAAAAGATGGTCAAGGACGCCGAGTCGCACGCCGCCGAGGACAAGAAGAAGCGCGACCTGGTCGAAGCCCGCAACCATGCCGAGGCGCTGATCCACACCACGGAGAAGCAGCTGTCTGAGCACGAGTCGAACGAGGCTGTCGCCGCGGCCAAGCCGGACGTCGAGAAGGCAATCGGCGAGCTCAAAGAAGCGCTGGGCTCTGACGATCCAGAGCGCATCCAGACGGTAACGGCTCAGCTCGCCCAGGCGGCGATGAAGATCGGCGAGGCCGTCTACGCTTCCCAGCAAGGCGCTGCGGAGGGCGATGGTTCCGAATCCGGAACGAGCGAGGGCGGCGACAGCGCAGGCGAAGAGAACGTTGTCGACGCGGACTTCGAGGAAGTCAAAGACGACGACAGCAAGAAATCGGCTTAGCGCGCACATTGCGCATGAGCTGAACCCGCAAGCAATGGCAGCCCGGCGAATGCGCCGGGCTGCTACTTTGAAGCCTCAAACCCCGCCCGATGACCAATGATCTTTGTCCATATCGCATCAAGTCATAACGCTCGATTGCGATTTTCTGGCTGACCCTGGTCTTTTCCAACGCAGCAAACATCGCTATTTGCCACACAGCAGGTGGGTTCATCAGGTGCAGAAATCGAAGGATACGCGCTGAAAATGGCTAAGCGCGACTACTATGAGGTTCTTGGACTCTCCCGCGGAGCCAACGATCAAGAGCTGAAGTCCGCCTATCGGCGGCTCGCCAAGGACTGCCATCCTGATCGCAATCCCGAAGACAAGCAGGCAGAGATTCGGTTCAAAGAGGCCAGCGAAGCCTATGAGGTCCTAAAGGACCCGCAAAAGCGCGCGGCCTACGATCACTTCGGTCATGCGGCCTTCGAAGGCGGCATGGGCGGTGCAGGCGGCCGCGGCTTCGGTCCTGACTTTGCATCATCAATGTCAGACATCTTCGACGACTTGTTCGGCGAGTTCATGGGCGGACGGCGCGGCCAGCGCCAGCGTAGCGGGCGCGAGCGCGGCGCAGATCTCAAGTACAATTTAGAGATCACACTCGCGGACGCCTACAGTGGAAAGACCGCGCAGATCCGCGTGCCTACGAGCGTTTCGTGTGAAACATGCAACGGCTCGGGCGCACGTGCTGGTACGCAGCCGACGACCTGCCCGACGTGCGGCGGGCACGGCAAGGTCCGCGCAAGCCAGGGCTTTTTCACGATCGAACGCACATGCCCGAACTGCCAGGGGCGCGGTGAGACGATCGAGGATCCCTGCCCGGGCTGTCACGGCTCTGGACGCACGACGACCGAGCGAACGCTTTCGGTCAACATCCCGCCCGGGGTCGAGGACGGCACCCGCATTCGCCTGGCTGGAGAGGGCGAGGCGGGCATGAGAGGCGGCCCGGCCGGCGACCTCTACATCTTCCTGTCTATTAGACCGCACGAGTTCTTCCAGCGCGATGGTGCTGACATCTTCTGCTCCGTGCCCATCGCGATGACGACCGCTGCGCTCGGCGGCCAAATCGAGGTGCCAACCGTTGAGGGGACGGCATCGCGGGTCAAGGTCCCCGAGGGCACGCGAACCGGCAAACAGTTCCGCCTTAAGGGCAAGGGCATGCCGGTACTGCGCTCGAAGGTCGTGGGTGACATGTACATCCAGGTCGAGGTGGAAACGCCCAAGTCCCTGACACCCCGTCAGCGCGAACTCTTGGAAGAATTTGAACGCGAGAGCCATAAGGAAACGAGCCCCGAAAGTGCCGGCTTCTTTGCGCGGGTCAAAGAGTTCTTCGAGGGCAAGGCAAGCTAGTCGGTGAACCTACCAAGTCCCGAAAACCGAAACCCCACCCGATGAGTCTCAGGAGCCACCGATGACCACTTCCGCAAGACTTCTGTTCTTTGCGGGCTCCGCGCGAGAAGCCTCGCACAACAAGAAGCTTGCCCAGCTAGGCGCCATGATTGCAGAGGCTAATGGCATTCCGTCGACCTTCGTCGATCTCGCCGACTATCCGATGCCGATCTATCACGGTGAGCAGGAAGCCGATGAAGGGCCACCGGAGAACGCCAAAAAGCTCAAAGCCGTGATGGAAGCGAACACTGGCGTCTTTATCGCGAGCCCCGAATACAACGCTTCGATCACGCCGCTCCTGAAGAACACGCTCGACTGGATTAGCCGCGTTCGCGAACCCGGCGAGGCCCAGCAGGTCTTCAAGACCCGCGTCTTCGCGCTGGGCTCTGCTTCGACGGGCGGAATGGGAGGCTTGAGAAGCCTCGTGACGTTGCGCCACGTCTTGGAGCTCGGCCTCGGGGCTCTGGTTCTGCCCGAACAGTTTGCTGTGCCACGCGCACACGAGGGTTTTGGTGAAGATGGACACCTCCTGAACAAGGACGCCCAAGAAAACTTCAAGGCGCTGATCCAGAAACTTGCGCACGCGGCCCATGTACTGCATGGCTAGGGACACGTTTCTCAAGCACAAATCCTCAGCCTGAAAACATGACCCATATCTCAGACAAAGACCGCCTGATCGTCGCGCTCGATATGCCGACGGTAGAAGAAGCGCAGCTTCTGGTGGCCAAGCTCGATAATGCCGTCACCTTCTACAAAGTCGGTCTAGAGCTCATACTTTCGGGCGGCCTGGAACTGGCGCGGGCCCTGAAATCGGAGGGCAAGCGCGTCTTCCTTGATATGAAGCTCCTCGACATCGGCCACACGGTCGAGCGCGCGGTGGCCAATGCCACCGAATTGGGAATCGACTTCCTCACCGTGCACGGGCACGACCTCAAGACATTGCGAGCGGCTGTTGCGGGGCGCGGCAACAGTCATCTGAAGCTGCTTGCCGTAACCGTCCTCACCAACCTGACAAACGATGATCTCAAGCAGCAGGGCTCAACCCTTTCGCCGCCCGACCTGGTCATAAGGCGTGCCCAGCTTGCCCACGAGTCGGGCTTTGATGGCGTCATTGCTTCGGGACAGGAAGCCGGGCGCGTTCGCGAAACGGTCGGCCCGGGATTTCTCATCGTGACGCCGGGCATTCGTCTGTCGGGAAGTGCGAGCGATGACCAAGAACGCATCACGACGCCCGGTCACGCCATCGCAGCAGGCGCCGACTATATCGTCGTCGGCCGTCCCATTACCGAGGCCGACGACCCGCGCGACGCAGCAGAGACATTCGTTCAACATATCCGCGAGGCGAATGCCACGCACAAGCAAGACAGCTAAACATAATCTCGACTGGAGGACGACGCACTCATGGCGAAGGGATACGTGATTGCACACGCCGAAGTAACCGACCCGGAAAAATGGGCGGAGTACGTGGCCAAATCCAAGGTCGCGCTCGATAAGTTCGGGGGAAAGCCGATTGTGCGTGGTGGCCGCTGCGAAATCGTGGAAGGCTCCGGCCGACAGCGCAACGTCATCCTCGAGTTCCCAAGCTACGAGGCCGCCCACGGTTATGCCACCTCGCCGGAATATGCCGAGGCAAGGAAGTCGCGCGAAGGCGCCGGCACGATCGACATCGTCGTAGTCGAAGGCGTCTAGTCGCGCGCGGTTAAGGCCGCTGCAAATGAGGTCTGGCCATGCCGCATATGCCATCAAGCGATGGCCGGCCGCCCTGGAGGGCAACGGTCCTCACGCTCTTTCCCGAGATGTTTCCCGGCCCGCTAGGCGTATCTCTCGCGGGCCAAGCGCTTGAAGCAAAGATTTGGTCGCTTCAGACCATCGCCATCCGGGACTTCGGCATCGGCAAACATCGCACCGTCGATGACGCTCCGGCTGGCGGGGGTGCGGGCATGGTGCTGCGGGCCGACGTTCTGGGCGCCGCCATCGATCATGCACGTGAAAGCCAAGCGGACGCGCCGCTGATCTATCTCTCGCCGCGTGGTGAACCGTTTAACCAATCACTCGCACGCGATCTCGCGACCGGCCCCGGGGCCCTCCTGATCGCGGGGCGTTTCGAAGGCATTGATGAGCGCGTCATTGCCGCCCGCAACCTTCGCGAGATTTCCATCGGTGACTATGTGCTCTCGGGCGGAGAGCCGGCCGCAATGGTGCTCATTGATGCCTGCGTGCGCCTGCTGCCCGGCGTCGTCGGGGCCGAGGCCTCGCTGACCCAGGAAAGCTTCGAGGCCGGGCTGCTCGAATACCCTCAGTACACAAAGCCACGCGAATGGGAGGGCCGCTCGATCCCTGAGGTCCTGCTTTCGGGTAACCACGAAAAAATCGCCGAGTGGCGCCGTCAGCAGTCCGAGCGGCTCACCGCCGAACGCCGCCCAGACCTGTTGGCCCCCCCGCGCCGGCGCGACTGACTGCGGCCGGTTGACCGGCCCCAAAGACCGAATCGACAACGCCGCGCGTATCGGCTATGACGCCTGCAATTCCCGAAGGCTTGCCGTCGCGGGGTGCCGGTCTGTCGTGCTGGCCGCCACGGCCCATTTCATGCTTGTTAGGTGCGAATATGAACATCATTCAAGAGCTCGAGCGCGAGCAGATGAGCGCTGTCAAAGCCAGGCGCGCCGTGCCCGAGTTTGGCCCAGGTGACACCGTGCGGGTCGTTGTCAAAGTGATTGAAGGCAACAACACCCGTAAGCAGGCCTATGAAGGCGTTGTGATTGCCCGGTCCGGTGCTGGCATCAACGAGAACTTCACTGTTCGCAAGATCTCATACGGTGAAGGCGTCGAACGCGTATTCCCAATCTACTCGCCCTACATTGCTGAGATCGAGGTTCTGCGTCGCGGCAAGGTGCGCCGTGCAAAGCTCTACTATCTGCGCGGACGGCGCGGTAAGTCCGCCCGCATTGCAGAGCGCTCCGACGCTCGTGCGCGTCGCCTCAACGCTCAGTGGAAGGGCTTCAAGAAGCAGAAGGGCGAGCCCGACGATCTCACCCAGATCAAAGGCATCGATCCCGAACTTTCCGCCCGTTTGCGCCAGCTCAACTGCATCAAGCTGGAGCAGATCGCCAACTTCTCCGACGATGACATTGCCAACGTCGACGAGACGTTGCAGCTCGACGGTCGCATCGAGAAGGATGGCTGGATCGAGCAGGCCCAGCGTCTAATCGCCGAGGCTTCCGTTGCGGAAGTGCCAGCGGAAGACGCCGAAGAGGCCACGGAACAGCCGAAAAAAGACAAGAAAGACTAACGTCCCCGCCACGGCGATTACGCCAAGCGTCGGCACTTTGTCTTTACGCGCACTGGTTGGCGGGGCTTTTGCCGTCCCGGCCGGGCGCGGAGTGCATTGCGTCGTCCGCAGATTGCACTACATTTCACCTACCTCTTCATAATAGTCGCGCCTACTCTGGATCAGCCCATGTCGAACGTCGAAGTCAGCCGCTCGTTAGAACGTGACGGCAAAATCAAGCTACACGGCCCTGACGCCTTCGAAGGCATGCGCAAGGCTGGGCAGCTTGCGGCCGAGGCGCTCGACATGCTGACCGAGCACGTAAGGCCGGGCACTACCACCGAAGAACTTGATGAGATGGTGCTCGACTTTGCGATCGCACATGACGCCTATCCTGCACCGCTGAATTATCGCGGTTTCCCCAAGGCAATCTGCACGTCCATCAATCACGTGGTGTGCCACGGCATTCCCGGTCCGAAATCGCTGCGTGAGGGAGATATCGTCAACATCGACGTCACGCTCATTGTCGATGGCTGGCACGGAGATACCAGCCGCATGTACACGGTCGGCGAGGTCTCGCGCCGAGCCGATAGGCTCATTGCTGTGACGTACGAGGCGCTCCAGCGCGGCATTGCGGCGGTGAAGCCGGGCGCCAGCACCGGGCACATTGGTGCGGCCATTCAGTCCTACGCCGAAGCTGAACGCTGCAGTGTGGTCCGCGACTTCTGCGGGCACGGCCTTGGCCGCGTGTTCCACGACAGGCCGAACATCCTCCACTACGGCGAGGAGGGCGATGGCGTCCTGATGGAGCCCGGCATGCTCTTCACCATCGAACCGATGATCAACTTGGGAAAGCCGCACGTTAAGGTTCTGCCCGATGGCTGGACGGCGGTCACGCGCGACCGGGAGCTGTCGGCCCAGTTCGAGCACACGGTCGGGGTCACAGAGACAGGGTGTGAAGTCTTCACCCACTCGCCAAGGGGCCTGAATTGCCCGCCCTATGACCTCAGCTAAGCTAACCGGGGTTCCCGCCTATGCCGGATCGCGACAAGGACGGCGTTGGCGAGAACGAGTTGGCCGATACACAGGCCACCTTCCTTGAAGCCAAACAACCGGCGCAGCCGCTCCATGCGGGCCATCGCCAGAGGCTGCGCGACCGTTTCCGCAAGGGCGGCGCAGACGCGCTGCCTGACTACGAGCTGTTGGAGCTTCTGCTCTTTCGCGCCCTGCCAAGGCGCGATACCAAATCGCTCGCAAAGCGCTTGATCGCGCGGTTCGGTTCCTTCGCAGAAGTGGTCAATGCCCCAGAGTCGCGCCTCAAAGAAGTCGAGGGGGCCGGCGAATCCGTTATCACCGAACTGAAGTTGGTCCGCGCAACAGCCCTGCGCCTGATGCGTTCGGAAATCGTGCAGCGCCCGGCGCTCTCGTCTTGGCAGACTGTCCTCGACTATCTTCGCGCTGCTCAGAGCTACGAGCACCGTGAGCAATTTCGCATTCTGTTTCTCGACAAGAAAAATCGTCTCATCGCCGATGAGGTCCAGCAGGAGGGCACGATCGACCACACGCCCGTTTACGTGCGCGAAGTCGTAAAGCGCGCGCTCGAACATTCAGCCACGGCGATCGTGCTCGTGCACAACCACCCCTCCGGCGACCCAACTCCCTCGCGTGCAGATATCGACATGACAAAACAGATCGTTGCGGCGGCGAAACCCATGGGCATCGCCGTTCACGACCACATCATCGTGGGCCGCGAAGGGCATGCCAGCTTGCGGGCCCTGCAACTGATCTAATTTGAAACACCATTCCCCCCTTGACCTTTGCCGCCTCACTTGCACCCATGCGCGCGCAAAACGAGAGTCATCGATGAAGAGGACCTATGTGCGGTATAGCCGGAATACTTGACCTCACGGGCAAACGCGAGCCCGACCGCGCGATGGTCGAGCGCATGGCCGGCGCGCTGCGCCATCGCGGGCCCGACGAGGATGGCTCATTGTTCGCGCCCGGTCTCGGCGTTGCATCGCGCCGATTGAGCATCGTTGGTCTCGGTGATGGCCGCCAGCCGATTTACAACGAGGATCGCACCGTTGCCGTCGTCTACAACGGCGAGTTGTTCGACTATCCCGAGCGCAAAGCGGAGCTGCAAGCAAGAGGTCACGTCTTTCGCACCCACACCGACACAGAACTCATTGTCCACCTCTACGAGGAGCACGGCGAAGATGTCTTTGAGCAGCTCAAGGGGCAATTCGCTTTCGCGCTGATTGATTTCTCAAAGCGCACGGTTTTTCTCGCGCGCGACCGCGTCGGTATCTGCCCCCTGCATTGGTCGCAGCAAGGCGATTGGCTGTACTTCGGATCCGAGATCAAAGCGCTGTTGGCATCGGGAAGCGTTCCCGCCACCGCGGATCCGCGTGGCCTCGACCACATGTTCACGTTCTTTGCGATGGGCACCCGGCGCACGATGTTCCAAGGCGTGAACTCGCTGTTGCCAGGTCACTATTTGAAGATTGAGTTCCGTCAAGATGGCCAGCGCACCGAGATCAGAGAGCGCCGCTATTGGGACCTCGATTTTCCCGATGCCGGCCAGGAAGAAGACCCGGCCAACGGGGAGGCGTTGATCGAGGAATTCGAGGCGAAGTTTCAGCGCGCCGTTGAGCTACGCCTGCGCGCGGATGTGCCGGTCGTCGGGTATCTAAGCGGCGGCGTCGATTCCGCTTACGTTTTGGCGAACGCCTCCAAGGTGCGCGGCACGCCTGTTCCAAGCTTCACCATTCAAGTGCCCGGCAAAGGCCTTGATGAGACCGCCGATGCACTTGTGACAGCACGCCATCTCGGCAGCCAGCCGACGATCCTCGTCAGCGACGCCAAGGTGATCACCGACACATACCCGCGCCTTATCTCGGCGGCGGACTGTCCCGTCGTCGACACCTCCTGTGCCGCCCTGTTGTGTCTGGCCGGTGAAGTCCACAACCAAGGCTACAAGGTCGCGTTGACCGGAGAAGGCTCCGACGAGGCCTTTGCCGGTTACATCTGGTTCAAGATCCGCAACCTGCTGTACTGGCTCGATATCGCCGGATACAAGACGAGCGACGCCGTCAGTCGCTTTGTTCGCAAGAGAGCCGGACGGCACACCAACTTCACCGAACTCCGGCGCATCGACTCAACGGTGGGCCGTGCGCACGCACAGATGACTCTTTATCATCTCGTATCCCAGTCCCGGCATCGCTACTTCAGCGCGGGCCTCAAGGACCAGCTGGGAGACTTCGTCGCGTACGAGGACCTGCCGCTCGACCTTGAGCGCATGAAGCGGTGGGCGCCGCTCAACCAGTCGCTCTACTTCGGCTACAAGACTTTGCTGGCCGGACTACTTCTCAATCACAAGGGTGACCGGGTGGCGATGGCCAACAGTGTAGAGACGCGCTACCCGTTTCTCGATGAGGACGTCGTCGCGTTCGCGTCAAAAATTCATCCGCGTTGGAAGCTGCGCGGGTTGACGAAGGACAAGTACCTTCTGCGCCAGGCCGCCCAGCGCATGCTGCCAAGTGAGATTGCCAATCGACCGAAGGGCATGTTCCGCGCACCAATGGCCGAAACATTCTTCGTCAATCCGCCCGAGTTTGTGCAGCAGCTCATCAGCCCCGAAGCGTTGCAGAAGACCGGTTATTTCGATGTCGAGAACGTCCGCCGCGACTTTGCGCTCGTGGCCGAAGGCAACGGCTCGAAGATCGGCACGTTCGCGAGCATGGGGCTCAGTGGCATCGTGGCGACCCAACTCTGGCATCACCTTTATCTCGGCGGGGGCTTGTGCGATCTGCCCGAGCACGCCCCATCACCCGAGGTCCAGCGGCCGACGCAGCAACCGCCGGCGGCCTAACCGTCCAAGCCTTCAGCGCTTGCGATCGCGCATGGCGAGCGTGCGCAAGCGTAGTGCATTGAGCTTGATGAAGCCCTCTGCGTCCTTCTGATCATAAGCGCCCTCGTCGTCCTCGAAGGTGACAAGTTCTTCAGAGTAAAGCGATTTCGGGCTGTCGCGGCCGATGACAATCACGTTGCCCTTGTAGAGCTTCAAGCGCACCTCGCCCTCGACCGGCTCCTGGCTCTTGTCGATCAGCGCCTGCAGCATCTCGCGCTCGGGCGCGAACCAGAA
>CAZUKP010000097.1:0-10134 GCA_964620915.1 uncultured Hyphomicrobium sp.
ATGCCGCTTGCTCTTGGTCGGCATCGGAGCGATTGTCCGGCGGCCCTTCCCGTCCTACCCGGACGCGACCCGAAATCTCTCCACGCTCGGTCGCGAAGTTAAACCTGTAGGAGCCAGGGCCATCTTGCTCAAGCCACTATGGTGTGGTGGGACACAGGTACTCCTTCGGTCACGAACAACAACTTTCAGAGCAAGCTGCTTTCGAGATGCACATAGGCATATTCTCTTTGGAATTAGAATGATGTTGTGTTGCTGCCTCGCCCTGGCCGAATTCAACACCGATGCAGGCAGGCGGCGTGCGTGGGCTCCACGTCACAGGGAACGCCATCAAAGGATGGCCATACTCGCCGGAGGGTCACCCACGCACTGTTAAATGCGTGCGCTTTTTATGGCCCTTTGTCCAGAACTCATTTCCGAGCGCGCCGGTTTGCTTACTGCTATATAGGTCAGAATAAGGAGGCGAATGCTGATGAGAAAGATCTACGTATCTGACAGCGGCGACGACAAAGACGATGGCCTCACCGAAAAAACACCAATCCGTTCGTGGCAGCGGTTTATTCAATTATGTGAAGGCAACGACGAAATCATCATTATGGGAAACGCCGACACAGGAAAGATGAGACTCATTGCTGAGATAGATAAGAAGGGTCGCATCGCTCAGAGTGAGGTTGCTCCGAAGGTCTCTTAGTTGCGCGGCGATTCCGCACCTGCGCCGCGTTTGGGCAAGCTGTCACCCATATCGACGCGCCTCCAAATTTCTCGGCCATTAAGTTCAGCTGCAATTGCTACCGCGTCGGGGGCCTTTGAGGGCGGGACGTGGATTGAGGTTAGAAGTCGCCGCTGATTTTGCAGCCTCATAACTCGGTCTGAAAGAGTCCCAAGGCAGGGGGATGCCGGCTTCCGGGCGTGCGGCCGTTTCTTCGGCATCGGACTCTAGCTCATTTTCTGCAACGGTGCGGTAGAAGGGCTCACAGCTGCTTTTTATGCGGTATTGGAGTTGTCCATCCCGTTCAGGGAGTTGAGAAACGACCTGGTATCGGCCGGGCGCAGCCTTACGCGGTGGATAGCGCTTGCTGAGGCGCACGACGTTCCCGATAACAAACCTATGCGGGGAAGGCGTATGGTCGCGCAATTGTCTCATGTGAAGCTTTCTTGTGTTGCTCAAAACGGGCGAGGCTAGGCGGGTGTACTCCAGGTCGATACGCGACCCCGACGGAAAATCATCATTTCGCCCGGCAGCGAGGCATTAGAGCGGCTTCAGCGTCTCATCCGCGCCGCGCGCCATCTGCGCCTTAATCCGCTCGACCGCGTCGCCCGTTACCTTATTTGACAGCGTATGGACTTCTTCCGCTTGGGCTGTCAACGCCTTAACTTGATTGCGCCAATAGGCCGCCTGCAACTTCACGATGTCGACGAGGTCCTTGGCACCCGCCAAGCTCGTCGCCAGGTCGAAGGTGGAATTTACGTTCCGCCGGGCGATATCAGTGATTTTGCGGTTGAACGCTGCCGCATCTTCGCCGGCAGCGTAGAAGGATCTCTCGAACGTCGCAACCGACGCTTCGAAAGCATTCATCGAGTGGTCACAAACTTCGCGAGTGTGCGCCACAGTCTTCTCGGCAAGATCGCGCACGCCCTCTGGAATGGAGGCGTCGAGACCGAGGTTACCTAATTGGGTCGTCACGTCGCGGTACGTCTTGTGGGCCTGGTCGGCGGCAGCTTGGGGATTGTAGGTGGCGGTCATGAAATACCTCTTGGGGTTAAGCACGGGCGATTTTTTCGCAGGCTGGAAAGCCGCCGGCATCGAGCGTGATTGCTGCTCGTCTTGCAGAGAACTTCGGGCCCGCCCCCGACGCGAGCAGCATCGAGGCGAAGACGGCCGCGCGTCGTTATAAACTTCAAAATTCTTTTTACGCTAACGGCTGACAAGCCAGCCGGCGCAGGAGGCTGCACCCACTGCTGGTAAATTGCCAGTCAAATCGTGTGAGGCGATCCTTAATAAGGGTGAGCGCCCCCTCTTGCGGGCGCGCGCAAGACGCGCTCGATGCCAGCGAATCGCCAGTCACGCGAGCTCTTGCGCCGCTTGGCGCGCGAGGTGGTTTCGCGGCGCCCAGGCTGTCGAGGAGGGTCCGACGGAGTAACCGCGTGCCGATGCTCCGCAACGGCCACGGAGGACTGCATTAATCGCTCGATCGCCTGGAGATGGGGCCGTTCGCTCTGGTCGCAAAAGGACCAGGCTGCGCCTCCTGCCCCGGCGCGGGCGGTGCGGCCGATCCGGTGCACATAGCTCTCCGGCTCGTTGGGCAGCTCGTAATTGACGACATGCGAGATGTCGGGAACGTCAATGCCGCGGGCGGCGATGTCGGTAGCGACAAGAATGCGCACATTCCCGTTGCGAAAGGCTTCGAGTGCGCGCACCCGCGCGTTCTGCGCCTTGTTCCCGTGAAGCGCCGTGGCGGCGAAGCCGGCCTGCATTAAGGTCCGACAGACCCGGTCGGCGCCGCGCTTGGTGCGGGTGAAGATGAGCACCCGCTCCATGGCGGGGTCGGCGAGGAGCGTTTCGAGCAGCGCCCGCTTCTCCTTGACACCGACGAAGTACACGCGTTGGTCGATGCGATCGGCGGCGATCTTGGCGGGGGCAATGTCGATGCGGACCGGGGCGTTGAGAATGTCATGGGCGAGCTTAGCGATTGGCGGCGGCATGGTGGCCGAGAACAGAAGCGTCTGGCGTTCGCGCCGGCAAAGCGAGACGATCTTCCGCACGTCGTGAATGAAGCCCATGTCGAGCATGCGATCGGCCTCGTCGAGCACGAGGATGGAGACCTTCTCGAGCCGAATATGGCGCTGATTGCAAAGATCGAGCAGGCGCCCCGGCGTTGCGGTGAGGATGTCAACGCCCGCTTTCAGCGCCTTGACCTGGTGCTGCTGGTTGACGCCGCCAAAAATGACGGCGGTGCGAAGGTGAAGTCCTCTCCCGTAGGCATCAATTCGCTCGGCAATTTGGCTTGCGAGTTCACGCGTCGGGGCGAGGATGAGCGCATGCGGCGCGCCCGGCTGGCGCGGCGGACGCCGGAGCGAGAGAAGCTGTAGGATCGGCAGCGCGAAGGCCGCGGTTTTTCCCGACCCCGTCTCGGCGATACCAAGCAGATCCTTGCCCGCAACGAGCAAGGGAATGGTCCGCGCCTGGATCGGCGTCGGCGCAAGATGCTTCTCGGCCCTCAGCGCGAGCCGCAAAGGCTCGACGAGGCCGAGGTCGTCAAAAGTTGAGAATGACACTTGTAATTGTTCCTTGTACGCCGAACACCGACGGGCGCATTCATGCGCCGCCAGGAATGGCGTTTTGCCTTACCCCAGGCGCTATCTAGGGACAGACGATGAAGAAAATTGTCTCGGGATGAGGAGCCGCGTGAATTGCGGCAGCTACGCGCGATCGCGAGCAATCAGTTAGACCTACATGGCAGGGGGCCTTCACCATGTCAAGGTTTCGCATAGCTCTTCGGGTTGCGTTCCCGCCCGCTTTTGGTCATTAGTAGACATTCGCAAGCGGATCGAAGATGTCCGCTTTGCCCCCAATAGCGGACATAATTCAGCGCCGAAATCGAGGTCCGCTAAGTGCCACAAGCGGACATCGGATCGCTCTACTTAGTAAGTCAGTGGCCGAGGCAAGCACCCAGAGCGCCAGCATGCGCCTGCGACCGGGTAGCTAGCGTTCGTCTGATCTCAACACTGGGAAAGTGGTCCAAGATGACCTGTTCTCTCTACGCAAAGAGACACCCCACCGCACCAATTGGGTGTTATAAGCTCGCATGGATCAGTGCAATCATTGCCGGCAGGAACTTATTGGCATCGACAATCGCGGCGAGCGACTGACGGGTTGCCTATCGTGTAATCTTTGGTCGGCCTCGGGCGAAAAGCTATGGATCGCGTTATGCGCTGAGGACTTGCGTGCGCTGCATGCGTTGCGACGGGCTGAAGCGTCGAAAAGAATGCCCCGGGTCCATCGCTCGTCGAGCTAAACAAAGGGCGCCCACCGAAGTGAGGGTTGCCCTTATTGGGCGTGCGATGGAGGAGACCACCCGAGAACTAATAGGAACTCACGTGGCCAGCGGTGCTCGGCTAATGGCTCGGCAGAAACAAATCATTGCTGAGTTAAAGGAACGAGGCGTTGACGCTACTGAGGCCGAACGCACGCTGGCAATGCTCTCTGCTTGCCTGCGGATACTTGAGGATGAATGGTTGAAACTCTGGAAAGAGCGTAAATGATGCGAGACCTACGCTCGGTCAGTTGATCAAGCTTTCACTATGACTGAAACAGTGAGGCGCTAACCAGGCAAGCTCATCACGCTCCAGCAGCAGGCCAGGGGAACGCTTGAAAGGTTGGCTCTATGCCGCCGCCAAACGAGTTCATCGCACACTACGAAGCCGCCCGAAAGCACCTGCTCAAAGCAATCGAGCTAGTGTAGGCGGGTATGATGTTTTTCTGGCGAGAAGGCAACACCCAGCTTCATGTCAGACACCACGAAGCAGTGGCTTGAGGGCGCCAAGAAACAACAGGCCGTTTTTGGAACGATTGATCCGAGACGGAAAACAGCAACTCGCCGACGACAAACAAATCTGACGATCACGCCCGCAGTTGCGACCACTTGCAGTCAAACCGTCGCATCTGCGGAGATCACCATCCGACGAAGTAACAGACCAAAGGTCCGCGACCCCCGAGGTGGGGGCCAACCGTTCTGCGGCTGTCGCGAGCGAACGGCCCGCCATTAGGATTTCATTCCTCGGGCATTTAAGTAGGCCTCGACGACCACCTGAGCAATCTGCTCATTCGTCCCTCCGCCCACAGTGATGCCGATGATATGACCCTCGGCGTTCCGCGTGGCCGTGGGCAGCTCCGCTTCGCTTTGGAATTTCTTGAAGGCCTGGGCGGCGGCTTTTAGGCCAGCGACGTGATCCTTGCTCATGGTCATTCATTCCCTTGGGCTCGGGCTGGAGCCTCGCTTCGGCGGGCGCCCGTTTTTGCTAAACTCTGCTAGACTGGCGGCCAAAGCTGGTGTGGTGCACTGGCAGCACGGGCGCTTCGTAGGGGCAGAACCGAAGTTCGATCCCTATGCGCCAACTCCATTTCCTACCATAACATCGATTACCGAGTTGGCGCTTCGACGGTTTGGAGCTTTCCTTTTTGTGCTATACGGCGTGGCATGGAAAGTTCGGTCGAGTATCTGTTCGCTGCCGACATCCGCCTTGCGGACGAAGCTGCGCGTCGGCAAGGCTGGCGGGTGCATGGACGCTCAGGATGGATCAAGCCTGATGGCGTTGAGATTCATTTCATTTGCCTCGAAGAACAACTATCCGTCGTAGGCGAGGACGTGACCATCTATTTCGTGGGTGATCTATCCGAGCGGTTCAGACGCTTCCAACGGAAGTGGACCAGGCTTAACAGATGATATGGACCCGCTGCATGCTCCCGTCGAGGAGTTTGCCGCGGAGGGTTTCACGTGGCGAGTGATATTGTCCCCGGTGTCGCACGATGAGGTAAGGCCATTCCCTTCTTGACCGCGTGGCTCGGCGTCATGGGTTCGCCATACGCATCATAGATGAGACCGGCGAGCGGGCTCACGTGGTGATTACCTTTGGCGGCGCCGCGATTGATTCGGTTTGCCGCCAACGTCTCCTGCACCTTCTGCCACAGATCCTCATCGATGATCGGCGCGTGCTCTCCAGGATAGGCCTGGTCCTTATGCACGATCTCGGCGCGATAGAGGCGGTCTGCAGCATGTGATAGATCGCTCCCCGCATCATGGGCTTGCCTCCATAGGCTCGACCATCAGGCGCATTGCGGCTTTTGCTGACGATCCCTGCTTGATCGAGATGCTCCTTGAGCAGTCGCACCGAGCCCAAGTCCCGGTAACGGCGGAAGATGTAGCGGACTGTCTCGGCCTCGATCTCGTTGACGATCAGTTTTTCGGTCATCCGTGGTTCGAAGGTCGACGTCGTGGTTGTCTACAAGATCGAGTCGACTGCGCGACAGTGAAGCCCAGTTTGAGCAGCCCGCCGTGGATTCCCGGCGCGCCCCATAGTGGATTTCGCCGATGCAATTGCAGCGGTAGACTTTTTGGTTGTTCCGACACTGAGCTTTGAGCGCCTATTTGCGTTTGTCATACTCGGCGTCGGCCGAAGAAATATCTTATGGATCAGCCATGACACTCGATGTACATCATCCGTCCCCCGCCGATGTCGACCCGCTTGGCGAAGGACTCAGCGCGCGCCGTTGTCGCCAGCGAGCAAGCGAGCGCGATAAGAGCCAACAATTTCGCGACGTGTTTCATGGTTATTCGCCTTTCGTCTTCAATTCACCTGCTCGCTGTCCGGCAACTTCTACAAATCACACCTAGTCATTTTCTCTTAGGGCGAGGCGCAGAGCCGTCGATCCTAACAGCTCGGTGGCAGTTCCGATGTCCGGTTTGGGTCATTAGCGGACATTAGAGTGCGGATCCGCCATGTCCGCTTTCCCTCCAAGAGCAGACATTCTCAGCCTTAGAGCAAATCCGCCGTTTCCCGTGGTTAGAGGACCGAAACGGTTCGCCTAACCGCTCCACAGCACTGGAGCTAGAAAACCTTGTCAGCGGCTTTTTTCTATTGATAGGCGCGATCCCGTTATTGGCTGGCCGCATGGCGATGTGGGAGTCTGACTGAACAAGCAATTGGAGAGCGCCACCCGGAACTATTCGTTTTGCTACAGCGTTTTGAAGATTGGTGACCGCGCATCGCCCCCCAGCGCTTTCGTTGTCACCTAATAGTTAGGCCCCCACAGCACGATTGTGGGGGCCTCTTAGTTCAAGGGGTTAAAGCCCGCGCGTCGTTAAAAACGCACAGCGTTAGCGGCAAGCTTCACCGCGACCCGTATAAGCCCTTAGAACTCCGGAGTCGGGTTCCGGAGTTGAACCAGGAACTTGTCGCAAACGAGCGCGACCGTGCTGCCGTTACACTAACCCGACCGGGGCTAACGATACCAAAATGGGGCGACGAAGCGAGACCGTCCGTGAAGGAACCATTCGCCTTACTGCTGGGTCTCCACCCTGGGGGAGTAAGCCAAGCCCGCGCGTCCGACCGTAAGATGTGAGCGAGGCTTGAGCTCCCTAGGGACCGGAAAAACCGCGTTAACCTTTCTTTAAGACCATGAGTGGCATTGGCACTAGATGCAAATTTTGAGGCTTAAAACGATAAACAGTTTCGACGCCGCCGCGATGGTGGCGGTCGGCATTATCGCGGCGCAACTACTGTTCGGTTAGTGATACGGCTCCCGTGCGCCTCGCGTAAGCGAGGGCTTGGCCAGATACGTCCAGGTCAAAAGGATAGCGACCTGCGCTAACCAGATCGGCCAACGAGAAGGCGATCGATGCCCTGTTTGGCCTCGGCCACGGCGGCCTCCTTTACCGGTGCCAAAGTGTCGAGAACAGATTGCGGGAGGAAAGGCTGATCAGCCTGCGTGGGGTAAGCCTTCGCACACCAGCCTTCCCACTGACGCCTCGGTACGATCAAGTATCCGCGATATTCAAGAGTCTTCTTCGTCGCCATTTGGGGCCTCATGCGATGGCCCCCGTCGTTAGCCACTAATTACCTAATAGCGACTGCCTCGAACGCAAGGCCCCCAGAAGCCCATAAGCCTGCAACCCGAATTGCAACCGGGAAAGAACGCGGGTTCCGCCCCGCCGCGTGAGAATGCTTGGAAAATCAAGGGCTGCGAGTGATAGCGAGGGAACGAAAAACACTGGAAAGACAGTAGCGGACGCTTTTCAAGACCGGTGCCTTCAACCACTCGGCCACCCATCCCGCTAAGAAACTCAATTAGTTAGTCTCGTCGACAATGGCAACAAAACGGGAATTGCCGCCGGATTGCCGCCGGAAGCATTGTCCTCGGGAGCTCGCTTCGCGGATCAAAAGCTAACCTTCGTCTGGCCTAAAGCGATGGGCTGCGCCTGCATCACGGCAAAGGCTTCCTCGAACGCGCTTGTGGAATAGTTGACCTCACGAATGAGCCAGCGGTCACCGTAGACGCGAACGATAGCCCAGGCTCGGCCTTGGTAGTTGAAGGTTGGGAACGTTTGCTGAGATCGGGCTGTTACCTCACCCCACCAGCCGAACACACCCGGGAGAAACAAAACTAAAAACAGCAGCCAGTTCCAGTAGCGATAGCCCAAAAATTGCACGTAGGGACCGAACATTTTCATCTGAGTTTTCTGCTCGGCCTCTTCGGACCTTTGCGGGCGCCCCCTCAGAACCAAGTGAATGCTTTCTGACGCCGTCTGATTTTCCGGTTACGCGGCCGGCCCGAATGGTTGTAGGATGTCTGGGCCTGCAAGTGTCTCGGGGGAGGGTGAGGCATGCGTCACTGGGGGCTGGCTCTATGCGTCGTGCTCGCGCTGGCGGGCTGCGCACGGAAGAAAGACTTGATACCGACCGGGGGCAGCCGTGCCGATGGCACGGTCGATCTCAGCTATGAGTTGGGGTTGTATGAGAAGCCCGTCCTCGATCCGGAAAAAGGTCTTATCATCGCGCGCCAACGTTGCGCCGCATGGGGCTACACAGGCGCCGAGGCGTTCGGTGGCGAAAAGCGGCAATGTCAGGCGTTCTATGGTGGCGACTGCATCCGCTGGTTTGTGACTATGACCTATCAATGTCTCGGTGCAAACAAACCGACGTGAGGTCTCTGCGATCATAGCCCGCTGAGGTCTCGCGAGCGAAGGCTAAAGCGTTTGCTTTCGGGCATAGATTGGCAGTCACAATGACCGATTCCAACGAAGCGTATGTTAGGAAGCTGAACGAGCAGGAAGTTTCGCCGGAGGATATGGCGGCTGTCATGCGCGCCATAGCGGAGCATCCCCGTGAATGTCGAAGTTTTGAGGCCTTGGTTGGCCTGTTGGTTAAGACGCTGCCGCATCGATCAACCGACTACCGGGTTGCCCTCAACTTCCGGCTCCAAGCGCTAGACGAACTCTCTAAAACCGTCCCCAACCTTGGGGGGTTTGAGATCGTCGCGCCGGATGGTGGACACCTCGTGCATGGTGCCATCTTAGTGGCAGCGGCGCATTGCCGCTTGGTCCGTGTCGACGACAGGCGCGTCTCCTTTGATGAGGTCGAGTTTGTCACGGAAGCCATGCGCGCCGCTGAGACTGAGGGCAGCGGGTGAGCTAAACCGGTTCCTCTGAGGAACCGGTTTTGGAACAGTGATGTTCGCCTTCTAATTATCGCGTGGGGCCGTCGGAGGTCTGAGCCGCCCTGTCGATGCGGTCATAAACATCGGAATAGTTGCTCTCATGAACGTCCAAGTTTCGGAGAGCCGCCTTGACGTCCTCCCAGTTCACTTGGGTTGGGAGCTTATCGGACTTCCCTCGGAAGAAGTTAAAGCTGGCCGCCGCCCTCGCGTAGATCCCCGCTGTGTCGATTAGGTACTCTTCGATGTTGCTCTTAGTGACCATCCAATTTGGGCTACCGATGTTCAAAAGCATTGTCTTCAAACGCCCGCTTTGAACCTGAATTTCTCGCAAGAGTTGCTCTATCAGGTCAGTCTCGCCGGGTTCCGAGTATTCGATGAAATCGGAGAGAAAGGTGATCGACTCGGTCGGCACGCTCGGTATAGACGGAACTCTGATCGTAGAAGCGGCTAACCTTTGCCCTTTGCATTGCTGGTGCAAATCTTTAAGCGGGGGCACACAAGCAATTGCGTATTCAGAGATGCTTGCGAGGGCCAATGGTCCCGTCGCTCGCAAGGCCGCTCGCTTGCGGACGCGCCGCTTATCTTCGATTGACCAGTTTTGGCGGATTTGACGGTGCAGAAAATAGGCGCCAGCGGCAGCGCCAATCAGAGCTAAGACGCCCGCTAGGAGTGTCTGCCAGCGTTCTAGGATCGAGAAAAACCAATTCCAGTCGTCTGGGCACATCGGGCTTTCACCCCCATTTTGCCGCCCGAATTGCCGCCGGGACTATGCGCGCATTTCGCCCAACGCCGCCCGAGGGCCTTGAATTTCAGGGATTGCAGGGCACAGGAGAAAACACAAAAAACCCAGAAACACGTTGGGCGTGCCTTTTCAAGACCGGTGCCTTCAACCACTCGGCCACCCATCCTTGCAATCAACTCAG
>CAZUKP010000098.1:0-9989 GCA_964620915.1 uncultured Hyphomicrobium sp.
ATTCAATTATTGCTCGTATGCTGACCGTCGCAGACTTTATCGACAGTATCGGTCAGAAGCAGACGTGAGACGTCGCGCGGCCATAGCGGGGGCAAGTCACAGGGATCTAGCCCACATTGGCTCGAGGTGCCTGTGTAAACTGTGGATAAACACGATTGCCACACCCCTTCCCGAGGCTCTCAGCACGACCATAAGTCCTTGACCGGCAATTAAGAGTGGGCGTTTGCCGGATGCGGGGGACTTACCAATGACGCACCACTCAGACATTAAGGTCGATGTGCTTGGCGACACCATTCTAGTTGCCATACGCGGTACCTGTTTAAGAGCAAAATACCGGAGACAAGAAGCGCCGTGGCTCGCAACGGAGGAGTTCGGGCCCGACGACCCCGAAGCTGGCGTTACTCAATCTGAATTTCGCAACCTGGCGTGGACAGTCGCGAATGACACGGCGCGGAACCTAGGTTGGATCCGCGAGAATCTGCATAGTTCGGCGCACCACGAATCTCAACACGGTCAGCCTATACTATCCAGACAAGCAGACACGACGAGGTTCTCTAGCATCCGTTAGACATCGTAGGCCCGAGTTCGTGAGGCTTGTTCATGGGTCAGCCCAGTCGTCTCCCCGAAACGAATGTTTTGTTCTTCCCGCAGGCTTGGCGTGAAGGAGACTTTCGAAGCCAGCACCAAAAGCAAGCGCAGCGCGACAAGGCCATGGGCTCACAGCGGCCGCATAGCGTCGTCAGCGACTACGCGATTGTTTCTCTAACTAGTGGCGACCGAGCTTCAGTTCTCGCGCCCCCGCAAAGCGTTCACATCGTCTCGTCATCGAGTCTCCGACTCCTGATCACAGCTTTGGTTCTAATCGCTTTGCTTCCAACTCTAAGCATGGCCGCCCTATGGGCCAGCGGCTCACCGCCGCCTCAAGCGTCGGTAGAATACGGCGCCGAGGTCACGATCATACTCGCCACCATCTCGGTTCCTACGACGCTCAAAGCGACGGCTGGTGAGGAAACACCGTTTCCAATCGCGATAGACGGGGCTAAATCGATCGAGGCGGACAGTATGATCGTCGTCAGTCATCTACCTCAGGGCAGTACGTTCTCTGCCGGCAGAACTTCTGGCCAAACTGCGTGGACATTGGCACCCGATGAGACGAAGGACTTGCAACTCGCGCTCCCCGGGACAGCGCATGGTGAGACAGCACTGATAATTCAACTTGTAGCAGCAGACGGGCGCCTCATCGACGACGACGCGACGATTGTTGAGGTGCATCAAGCCTCGAGTGCCAAAATCGCAGTTCACCGCATCACCACTCAAGTGATACGCCCCACCTGGGATCAGGAGCCGGGTGAAATGGGTGTCGAGATCGAAACGCCCCTTCAGGCGGCGCAACAGTAGCTCCGGTATTCAAAGTTAGCTTTGGTGAGGGTCTGTAGGATCGACGGAAACCATCGATACAGCTGGACAAAAGACCAGCGATCCGTTGTTCGTAAACTGGTCCCGGCCGCGCACCCTTACGCCGGAAAACGATCAACTGATGTCGGTGTGGTGCGTTCTCTTCTTCAAGCCGCCTCTTCGACTTGAACAGCGAGGCCAAGACGGCCAGGACGAAGCAGAGCAGTGCAAACATTATGCACTGACGTTAGGTGATTTTCTTTCAGCCCATGAAATGTTGATGAGGTTCTCGGTACACACAGGATGGAGGTCAAAATGACTGACATGCCAGAAGTCACAGGGCGAGACGGCTACATCGTTGCCCTAGCACTTTATGAGTTCATTCGTTCCGAGCAGGCAAAGTCCAGAGCTGATCGTCGAGAAATGGATGAAGAAGACGCAAAAGCGATCCTGCACGTGAGGTTCGACAACGAATTACGTGCGTTGGCACAGACCGACAGGGACGCTGGTCGGGAGCCTCCTGACTGTACGAGGATGCGTTCTATCAGCGGCTGATTATTCAGAATATAGCCGCTCCACGGGTCTTGGTGGCCCCAGCTTAATTGACCGCCAGAGTCCGCTTGGGGTCGGAAACGGACGTAAAGCTGAGGGTCGGTGGGTCAGCTTTGACGCCAAGAACGAACACTATCCCGTCAGATTGCGCTCGGATCGAAACGACACCGCAGCGGATATGTCGTCCCTGGAAGAGTGCCCTGACACTCCGGCATGTGCCACCCGATGATGTTGCCGGCGTCATCGACAATCTTGGTCGGACATCCGATTTTCACGACGGCCCAGCTCTTGTGAGCGGCTTCCCAGGTCGGGCCGTAGCTCATGCTGACCTCGGCGCAGGTGCCGTAGTCGGCGAGATTCGGCGTCAATTGACGAAGCCATAGATTGCTCAGAGCTGCCGCGTCGGTCACAGTTTCAACAACGCGCATGCACTCCACAGGCATATGCCATTCGACTTCGCGCCAGTCGCCCGCGGCTGATGCTCCCGTGGGGGATGCCTGATCTATGCGACAGGCGATGATCGCGAGGGTCATTGGTGGGACAACGTCGGGACGGCTTTCTTCCGATACGGTGCTGAACCACGCCTCTTCCCCGCCGCTTTCCGGACCAGCCAAGTGAGACGTGAGCAGCATCACAGCGTGAACACTGTGATCGCTTGATTGCTCTTTCGGCTCGCCAGCATCGGCGGTCGCACTTTGCACGATCGTGCCGACAAGCAGGATGGTGGCGAGGACTTTGAGGAGGATGTCCAACATAGCTCGTCTGCCTTCTGATTATGGTTTATCTTGAGGCCGGATCTTCCCCACGGCATCCATGATCTGCACGAAGCCCGTAGTGAGCGCTGGCGCAAGCCGTTCCCCGCATTCCGTGAGTTCGAGCTTTCCGCCCATGCGCCGAAGCAGTCGACATCCCAGGGTCATTTCGAGAAGGCGCAGCCGGTGGCTGATTGTCGAAGGTGCGACGTTGAGTTCGAACGCCGCTGCCTTCAGCGACATGTGCCGCGCGGTTGCTTCGAACGCACGAAGTGCATTCAACGACACCGCTGACATCGGCTTTTTGGCGGCCCACTCATTCATTTCGTTTCCACGTCCCATCTCTCACGGCACATAGAAAGAGAAGCCTCGGGCCGAAGCTACACACGTTTTCGTGAGGCGAAAAATAGTTTGAACATGGAGCAAAATTGCTATGGGGTATTTGAACGCCAGTCGAAGGAGGGCTGCACATGCGCGCAGAATCCCTAGCGCCGAGCCTCGAAAGCTACCAGATCGGTCCAAGGATTCATGCGCTCCGCAAAGGCAAAAATCTCAGTCTGGTGAAGCTCGGCTAACACACGGGGATGTCTGCCGGTCTCCTTTCGAAAATCGAGCGGGGACGGCTGATCCCGACCTTGCCGACGCTGCTGCGCATCGCGATGGTGTTCGGTGTGGGACTCGATCACTTCTTTAGCAACGAAGCGACGCCGCGCCCGACCGCCACAGTTGTCAGGCGGAAGGAGCGCTTACGCCTGCCCAATCGCACCGATGGCGGCGCGCCAACCTACTTCTTCGAAAGTCTGGATTTTCCGGTGACCGACCGCAAGATGGACGCGTATTTCGCCACCTTCGAATCGGGTGCGCCAGCGACGGAGCCGCATATCCATTCAGGCGCGGAGGTCATCTATGTCGTCAGCGGCGCCTTAGACGTCAGCATCGAGGGCGAGAACACGACGCTCAGTCAAGGCGACTCGATCTATTTCGACTCCTCGAATCCGCACAGCTATCGCCAAGGCGGAAGGCAAACCTGTTGCGCTGTAGTGGTCGTGACGAACTAGGCAAAGGCGCGATGCGCCCTGTCGGTAGCTTGGGCACATGGTAAGTTGAGTGCTGTTGAGCGTGTAGGATTGCGGCAAAGCGTCTGTAACAAACTGAGCGTATAGGTTCTTTGCCTTGGCAGAATCAGGGCGTCGGCCGAAGCCGACGCCACGGAATGCGTAACAGCCCCTGTTAGAGCGGCTGGTCTTCCTTTTCGATGAACTCATCCTCTTCGACGGTTACATCCTCATCGATGGTCATGTCGTCTTCGACCGTCTCTTCTTCCATCATGGGCTCTTCGAACCTTGGTTCGACAAAACTTGGCGGCCCGGGGAAATCGATGGGCGGCCGCCATTCTGTTTCGACCCTGGTGTTACTTGCGTCGCAAGCTTGCCCCTAAATGCCTGGGGAGATGCAGCATGCCAATTCAGGGCTTCTTGCCTTTCGACTCATTGCGAGCCTTTATTTTAGACAAGGTCATATTAGCTTCTTGAATCAATCGCTCTATCTGCCCTTTCGTCAGCAAGACGCGCACCGGCACTGGCGTATCCAACTCCAAAACGGCGTAGTCTGGTTCGTCTCCCACTGAGAACCGAATGTCAGTAGGCGTCACAGGCCCAACGTCTTTTGGATCTTCTTCCATTCGACCTCTTATGTAGAAAAACGTGTCCATCGAAACTTTGGTTCCGAGGCAATCGAAGGCTCAAAGGGAACTTCAAACACTTGGAGCAGTTTTTCACATTTAGGAGACCGAGAAATGCACGGCATAGATGCGGATCAGCGGGGTGTCGGTTGGAAATTTCGCTTTTTGAGTGCCGTCTTTTTGGGGGCGACAGTGATGTTCGGTCCGGACATGGCAACTGCCCAGATCCTCTCTGCCTCGGCCCATTATGATCGTGGCGTTCTTGTAGTGCGTGGCAAAACAGCCGAGCCGCGACAGTTCGTAAAACTTAACCGGTTTAGGATTAAACTTAGTAATCGCGTAGGCCGCTTCGTATTTCACCAAACGCGCCTGCCGCGGACATGTGATGTGCGCCTGCGATCTGCAGGCCACGAATTGATAGTACCGATAAGAAATTGCCCGTTATACGGCTCAGCTGACCATCTTCGAACCGGCGCATGACAACGCGATCCGACCACCCAAGCAGGATGAAATGCCCGCGCCATTGTGAGATTGTTGCCTGCCGACTTCCAGAAGCAGACTGTCATCCGATCTCGCCATTAGAGTGAACGGGAGCGTGACGCGCTACACCGTGGGGACGCTGTGTGCTTGAGATGAGCCGCTTCTCGGCTCAGGCACATCAGCCTGCATTTCCGCTAGGTGCCACTAACGGACATCCGACAAGAGACCGTTAGTGGAACTGGGTGTTCAGGTGGAACGTTATCCTCATAGGCGCTAGTGGGCGCGAAACAAGGAGGATCACTATGATTAGGACTCTTGTGAAATCGGTTCTAGCCGGCGCTTTTGTAGTCGGCCTCAGCACTGCAGGGCTCGCTGCGACTGGCGAGTTCGACAACATGTGTGCGATGGGGCTGGCCTTGGACAAGGAGATCAAAACGGACTGTTCTGTGAACGCGACCTACGAGGGCAAGACCTACTGCTTCGGTAATGAGGAAGCCAAGGACAAGTTCATGGAAAATCCCGAGGAAAACCTCTCCAAGGCCGAGGAGTACTATGAGGAGGACAAGGGCTAGTTTCTTAAAGCCTCCGAACATGCTTCGACTGGCTGTTATCTGGGAGCTCCCTCGGGAGCTCCCAGAATTTTCAGCCGATCCAGATTTGTAGAAATGTGAAGGTCTCACGCAACGGGATGCCTTCCTCCAGCGTCTGCTTCGGGAACTCGCGGGGGTCCCTTGTGTGTACCGAAGCCCTCATCCGCATTGAACTGCTGAATTATTCCCTGCTCTGCGGAAAACGAGTCCCTGTCTGAAGACAGACGATCCGCGTTAGGCCTCGCGCAAGATCGCCCCAATCACGGTTCGTTCACTCGGGATTGTATTGAGCGCCCGGTGGCGCCTTCGACGGCGATGAGCTAATTTGCAGAAGCATCCGAAGCGAAATCATCGACGGTCCACCAGTTCAGGAGGGCGGTATGGCCGTGCCTGAATCGCATCCGTCCCAAGGACATGAGCCGCAAATCGAAACCTTACGGCCGGGATGCCACGCGTCCCTACCACATCCCGCTTAAGGGGTGGCAGCAGATCGTACAGAGGGTTTGGATTGAGAGTTCTCGCGACAATCTCTCGGTTGTTTCGGCTGGCTGCGCTTTCTATGCGCTGTTCGCAATCTTCCCAGCGCTAACCGCATCGATTTCCCTTTTTGGGCTCTTGACCGATCCGGCCAACGTCGAACGACAGTTCGCCATGGTGGCCTCGGTGCTACCACCGCAAGCCTACGACATCGTGATCGAGCAGATCCGCAGGATCGCGGAGACCTCGAGTCAGACACTTGGGTGGAGCTTGATGCTCAGCCTCGGCATTGCGCTATGGAGCACCGCTACGGCATTCAGGCCATGTTTGCCGCGCTGAATATCGTTTATGGGGAGCCGGAGCGCAGGAGCGTACTCGGCTTCTATCTCAGCGCATTCACTTTCGCTTTTATCGGAATTCTAGGCGGTGTGTCCATGCTGCTGGCTACAGTCTATGTGCCGATTCTGTTTGCCATTTCGGGCCAACCGGAGGCTTTCGAGCGGCTCGTCAGGATCGCGCGCTGGCCGATCCTTGCGTTTCTGTCACTCTTCCTACTAGCGCTGATTTACCGCTATGGCCCTTGCCGTCGTAGCCCGAAATGGCATTGGATCAGCGTGGGCTCGATGTTCGCCACTATCGTTTGGCTGCTCGCCTCAGTAGGTTTTTCTTACTACGTCTCGCATTTCGCCCACTATGATAGGATTTATGGCTCTCTCGGCGCCGTCATCATCTTGCTGTTCTGGCTGTACATCTCATTCTACATAGTTTTGCTCGGCGCTGAGATCAACGCAGAGCTCGAACTGCAGACTACGCAAGACACTACGTGGGGCAAGCCAAAACCTATGGGCAAACGCGGCGCCTTCGTCGCCGGGGGTGCCGAGGGCCATGAGCGTCCGCCAAGCCCAGTCGCACACGATCCTGCGGCCGCCAAGCCCAGAGCGGATTAGCTCGAGCGTAATCCTGCCATCAGCCGCCAAATTGTATTGCCGCGTCTTCCGCAAAAAGCAGCAGTGCTGTCGATGGCAACGCGAACAGGCACTCGCGCGCTTCGAAGAGAATCGTCACCCGCTTAGGTTGGAATTTGAACTAGATAGGGTACTGTCTGGGTTTCACTGCGGCTCTTCTTCCGTCTCAATGCTGGAAGATGTGCCATCCTCCGCTGGCGAACTTGCCGCCGGCGGGCTCTGCTGGACTCCCTCAGGGCTGCGATCCGCCTCATCCAACTGATGATCGAGATAAGCAAACCAGCCGATATAGATTGCTGCAAATATGATCGCGCTCAGAAAGGCCGTCAGAGCGTAGCTCCGACGCCCAATGAAGCTCCCTATGAGGGCAGATAAGAAGGCGCTTGCCGTCAATACACTCAAGTTTATCCAATTGACCGCCGACCAATCCATCGCTCCCTCCGTTCTACACTGTGTGTGAAGGCGCCTAAAATCCGCGGGTGAGCCAGCCTCGCCCGCCTAAGCGCACGCGACCGCCGGTCCTCTTATCGACATCATCGACCGCAGCGGACATTGGCAAGTGCGCGACGCATTCAATAATAAACAACAAATATCAATCCAGCGACGACGGCGAGGACGAGGGAACCGGCGAGGACCCAAATCACGCCCTTTCGCTCACCTTGCCGCGCCTCGGTCTTGGTTACAACAGGCGCCCTTTTAGCTTCTTTGGCCATGGTTCCCTCCCTTCTGATCGAGCGAATCTCGTTTGCAGAGACGCTTTCAATGCAGCCTTAGTGAAGAATGTAGACTATGCAATTGACGTCCGCGACGGCATGATTTTGTGCCTCTAAGAACGAAAAATTTAGCGAAAGCTACGGCCATCCCTCTGCGCGGGCGTCACTTTGATCGTATCGTTGATCGTATCGAGCCGGGCAGCAAAACGAGTTTGTTGATGAACTAATATTTGAATCGGGACGCTGCGCTCTTGAGGACATCGGTCATCTGACCTCAGGCGGCGTCCACACCAGCCTTCATGTCCTCCCCAGGCCACTTCGCTTGCGGATTGAAGCGCGTTAAGCCTCCTGAGAGCTTCTTCACGCCGCTTCTTCAGAGGCTCAATTTGCGTATTATATCTTAGCCTTGTGTCCGCCTGGGCTGCATCGGCTTCAGCTGAAAGTCTATCGATCTCGGCATTCCATTCATCCAGCTTCGCCTTCATCTTTTGAACATAGGCGTCGCGGTCAAACATAAAAGGAATCCTGTTCCAATGCACTTGCAGGACATCCAGTTCAATTGCAGCACTTTATCGGAATGAGCGGTTGATCCACCTCAATAGGGACGACAGCTGTGCAAGCCTAATTCTGGCAGCTAGCTGAAGACTGGTTATTTGATCCCCTAACCAGCAAGATCGTGTTGGCTCTCGTGGGGCTGACCTTCATTATAGTGGTATGGGGGCTTCTAAGCAGCAGGCCTGTGTCGGCTTGAAGTATCTCGCTCAAGACCGGCAATGACTTCTCTGGCCGTGCGCTTGATCGCCTTTCCGTCTCCGGTTGCCCAAGCGACTAAGCTCGCTCCTTCCAACGTGCTGAGAATAAGTTCGGCAGCGCGCTTTGCATCGGTGTTCCCGCGCAACTCTTTCGAGGCGACACCGGCACGGATCACCTGTTGAAGCCATTGAAGATGCAGCTCGAAGAAGTAGCGCACGCGCTCTTGCATTGACTTTGGAAGAGCAGACATTTCTGCTGATAGCGCGCCGCAGAGCGGCAGCATGCCTTCATCAATGCTTTTGTCGAAGAAATCGGCGTACTTGCTCAGCCTTTTTCCGAACTGAACCTCGTCGCTCAGTATGGTTTGGAGAGCCTTTTGGAAATTGACCAGATAGCCATCGATAAGAGCACCCCCAAGTTCCTCCTTGGTTGGGAAGTGGTGGTGAATGCTAGCCTTTCGGATGCCGACGCGCTTTGAGAGGTCGGCGTAACTGAAGGCCGCAAAGCCACGTGTTCTCACTAGCTTTTCTGCTTCCTCCAGAAGCAATCTTTTCGTGTCCATCATTTCGGGAGATGCTCCGTCTTCTTCGATGTGAAAGCCACGTCTTGCCAGGCCTTCTTCTTTATCTGCTAAGACCCACTCCCATGGGAGCGCCCGTCGAAGACAGCACCTTCCGTGTCGACGATCACCACGTCGAGATGGTTCTCGTCGCCCCTGCCGAACGTAAACCGGAAGTTCGGGTTGGTTGAGATCGAAAACGTTGCGTCGAGCTTTAGCACAAGTTCCCCATCCCGCTTTACCGTCATCTCCTTGACGTAATGCGCCGGGATGAACTTGGCTGTGTTAATGTCGAGCTGCATGCCGTTGTGGTTTGGGTGCTTGATCATGACTTGACCGGCCCAAATCGGGGTTGAATTTACGGCCGATGGGAAGGTGCGGACGATCGTCTTGCCCATACCCACCGTATCGGCTTCAGGGTCTTTAGCCTGCATGGCGGCACAGCCGCCGGCTGCGGCTAAGAACCGAGTTGCCATGTGAAGGCTGCCGTCGTCCAGTTCTAGGATTGCTCTCGCATGAGAGAAGTTGTCGACCCGTACCCGAGTTGAAAAGCTCCGCTCGCCTCCGGTGCCGGCCGCGGGACCGTAGGTGATGGTTGCGACTTTTGGGTCCGGGTTGTTGTCGATGAACAAGGCGAGCGACTTCAGCTTTCCTTTCACAGACGGGGGCACCCGAACGGTCAAAGGAACGATGGCCGCATCTTCCACTTTCTGCGGTACCTCCAGCACGACCATGCCGTCATCTTCAGCGATTGGACGATCCCCGAACGCCTGCTCTTTCAGGATTGGCCAGATTTCGACTCTGTCATCCTGAGCACCGGCTGGAGACATCAAAGAGATGACGCAGAGTACCAGAACCCCAAAACCGATTAATCGATTGGTGCGCATAGCGTATTCCTTTCTAATCCCATTCCAATTCCGCAAAAGCCGCGGTGACGTTGCGGACATGATACTTATCGAACAATTCCCAATTATCTGCCTCTGAGAAACCAGCGGTTTTCGTAGCTTCAGATAACGCCTTACCTTCGGCAATCTGCCGGCGAACATCCTGGGCGACAGTCGTAAGGTAACGC
>CAZUKP010000099.1:0-9931 GCA_964620915.1 uncultured Hyphomicrobium sp.
CTCCGAAGAGTTACGAGCCCTATGACTTCGCCAATCGCCGCCACATCGGGCCCTCGCCCGAGGAAATGGCGGAGATGCTCAAGGTCGTGGGCGTGACCAGCCTTGATGAGTTGATCGATGAGACAGTTCCCAAGGATATCCGCCAAGGCGAACCCCTTGACTTTGGTCGACCGCTATCTGAGCGCAGTGGGCTCGACCGCTTACGCGAGACAGCCAACAAGAACCGCGTGCTGACCTCGCTCATCGGTCAGGGGTATCACGGCACGACCATGCCACCCGCGATTCAGCGCAACATCCTCGAGAATCCGGCTTGGTATACGGCCTACACGCCCTACCAGCCGGAGATCAGCCAAGGCCGGCTCGAAGCGCTGCTCAATTTCCAGACCCTTGTCTCGGACCTGACGGGCCTCGACGTCGCCAATGCCTCGCTGCTTGATGAGGCGACCGCGGCGGCTGAGGCGATGGCGCTGGCGCATCGTGTGACGAAATCGAAGGCGCTAGCCTTTTTCGTCGATGAGATGTGTCTTCCGCAAACAATTGCCGTCGTGAAAACGCGCGCCAAGCCGCTGGGCTGGCAGATTATCGTCGGTGATCTCTTCACGGATCTCGAGCCGGATAAGGTCTTTGGCGCGCTGTTCCAATATCCCGGTGTGTGCGGCGCATTTCACGACTTCTCCGACGTCATCGCCAAGCTACACGCCGCCAAGGCGCTCGCAGTGGTCGCAGCCGACCCGCTGGCGCTCACGCTCCTGAAGCCACCAGGCGAGATGGGGGCCGACGTTGCCGTCGGCTCCATGCAGCGTTTTGGCATGCCAATCGGCTACGGCGGCCCGCACGCTGCCTACATCGCCGTCAACGATGCCTTGAAGCGTTCGCTGCCGGGACGCCTCGTTGGCGTATCGGTCGACGCGCGTGGCAACCGCGCCTACCGCTTGGCCCTGCAGACGCGCGAGCAGCACATCCGTCGGGAAAGCGCGACGTCAAATATTTGCACGGCGCAGGTACTGCCCGCTGTGATCGCGTCCATGTACGCCGTCTTCCATGGACCCAAAGGATTGAAGGGGATTGCCGAGCGCGTGCATCGTAAGGCTGCGCGCTTGGCTGACGGACTCGCGTCCCTAGGATTCGAGACGCAACCCAAGGAGTTCTTCGACACTATCACCGTCGATGTCGGTCCCTACCAGGGCCTCATCATGAAGAACGCAGTCGACAACGGCCTGAACCTGCGCAAGGTCGGCCGTGATCGCATCGGGATCACGGTCGACGAGCGCACGCGGCCTGCAACGCTTGAGGCCGTCTGGCGTGCGTTCGGCGGCTATGATCTCGTTTATTGCGACGACTATCCCGAGTACCGCTTGCAGAAGTCGCTGATACGCCAATCCGCCTATCTCGCGCATCCCGTCTTCCACATGAATCGCGCCGAAAGCGAAATGACGCGCTACATGCGCCGCCTAGCCGACCGCGATCTCGCGCTCGACCGCGCCATGATTCCCTTGGGTTCATGCACCATGAAGCTCAATGCCACCGCTGAGATGCTGCCCATCACGTGGGCGGAGTTCGCGGAGATTCACCCCTTTGCGCCGGCCGATCAGGCTCTGGGCTACGCCGAGCTGATTGAGGATCTCTCAGATAAGCTGTGCCGGATCACCGGCTATGACGCTTTCTCGATGCAGCCCAACTCGGGTGCCCAGGGGGAGTATGCGGGCCTGCTCACCATCCGAGCCTATCACAAGAGCCGTGGCGATCGGCATCGTAATGTCTGTCTGATCCCGGCCTCGGCGCACGGTACAAACCCGGCGTCGGCGACGATGTGCGGCCTCAAAGTCGTTGTTGTCGCGACGGACGCAAAAGGCAACATCGACCTAGCCGATTTTCAGGCCAAGGCCGAATGCAACGCCGAGACACTCGCCGCGGCAATGATCACCTACCCCTCAACGCACGGTGTGTTCGAGGAAACGGTCAAGGAGATCTGCGCCATCACGCACGCACATGGCGGGCAGGTCTATCTCGACGGGGCCAACCTCAACGCCCTTGTCGGACTGGCGCGCCCCGGCGACGTGGGCGCCGACGTGGGGCACATCAACCTGCACAAAACCTTCTGCATCCCGCACGGGGGTGGAGGCCCGGGCATGGGACCAATCGGCGTCAAGGCGCATCTTGCCCCCTTCTTGCCCGGACATCCTGAGACTGGAGGCAATGCCATGACAGTTTCGGCGGCGCCTTATGGTTCCGCGTCTATCCTGCCCATTTCCTGGAGCTACTGTCTGATGATGGGCGGAGCCGGACTCACGCAGGCTACCCGTGTCGCAATTCTCAACGCCAACTATATCGCCAAGCGGCTCGAGCACGCCTATGGGGTCCTCTACACGGGAAGGCGCGGGCGTGTCGCACATGAATGCATCATCGATACGCGCCCGCTTCTCGAAAGCGCGGGTGTGACGGTCGATGACATCGCCAAGCGTCTCATCGACTGTGGCTTTCATCCTCCGACCATGAGCTGGCCTGTGCCCGGAACGCTCATGATCGAGCCGACGGAGTCAGAAACCAAGGCTGAGCTTGACCGATTTTGCGACGCCATGCTCGCAATTCATGAGGAGGTGCGCGCTATCGCAGATGGGCGCGCTGCCAAGGAGAACAACGCGCTGAAGAACGCGCCGCATACGGTTGAGGATCTGATCGGCGAGTGGAACCGCCCCTACACTCGAGAGGCGGCTTGCTTCCCGGCCGGTGCCTTCCGCGTCGACAAGTATTGGCCGCCCGTTAACCGCGTCGACAACGTCTACGGTGACCGCAACCTCGTTTGCGCCTGTCCTCCGATGGAAACCTACGTAAAGGCAGAAGGCAGCTAATCGGACACTCCAAACGCGTGCGTCGCCAAAGAGCAACTTTCTCGACATCGACCTGGGTGCGCGTGGTTGTGATTTTTTACTGAGCGTTCCGGGATACGACCCAAACACCAAGACGCTTGACTTCGGGGTGCGGCCCGTCCTACCCAAAGCGTGGGACACCCCTCCCCAACGAGGGGCATCTATCTGGAAGGATAGGATAGCCATGACAGCAATCGAACGGCCGCAGGCGCGGCCGCGTACGCCGTTTTTCTCTTCCGGCCCGTGCGCCAAGCACCCTGGCTGGTCTCTCGACAATCTCAATCGTGCAACACTCGGTCGCTCGCATCGCTCGGCGGTCGGCAAGGCCAAGCTCAAGCTCGCCATTGACCGGACGCGTGCACTCCTCGAGCTGCCCTACAGCTATTGTGTCGCCATCGTTCCCGCCTCCGACACGGGTGCGATGGAAATGGCGCTTTGGTCACTGCTCGGCGCGCGCGGCGTCGATGTCCTTGCCTGGGAAGCCTTTGGCAAGGACTGGATCGCCGACATCACCAGGCAGCTCAAGCTCGACGACGTGCGTGTGATGGAAGCGCCGTACGGCGCACTTCCCGATCTCGCTAAGGTCGACTGCAATCGCGACGTCGTGTTCACCTGGAATGGCACCACGTCGGGTGTGCGCGTGCCGAGCGCCGACTGGATCGCGGCGGATCGGCAGGGCCTCACCATCTGCGATGCGACGAGTGCGATTTTCGCCCAGCCGCTCGACTGGGCGAAGCTCGATGTGATCACCTACTCCTGGCAAAAGGTGCTGGGCGGCGAAGCCGCGCACGGCATGCTCATCCTTTCTCCGCGTGCCGTCGAGCGCCTGGAGACGTATACGCCGTCCTGGCCGCTGCCGAAGCTTTTCCGGATGACCAAAAAAGGAAAGCTCGATGCCGCTCTGTTCGAGGGCGCCACGATCAACACCCCCTCCATGCTGTGCGTCGAGGACTATCTCGACGCGGTAGCTTGGGCGGAGAGCGTAGGCGGTCTTGCAGGCCTGATCGCGCGCTCCGACCGGAACGCGAAGCTGGTGACCGACTGGGTGGCGCGCACGCCGTGGGTCGACTTTCTCGGCGGCACACCAGAAACACGGTCGAACACCTCTGTGTGCCTGCGCATCACTGATCCGGCGATCGCATCGTGTCCTGCGCCGGAGCAAGCCGCCTTCGCCAACAAGATCGTCAAGTTGCTTGAGGACGAGGGCGTTGCCTTCGACATCGGCGCTTATAGGGAGGCGCCACCAGGTCTGCGCATCTGGTGCGGCTCAACCGTCGAGGCCGCGGACGTCGAAACCCTGTTGCCTTGGCTCGACTGGGCGTTCGCGACGCTCTCCAGCAAGGCGCTGGCGGCCGCGTAGTTCAACTCATCCCACTCCCGATTAAAGACGCTCCGGCAGCTCGCCCATGAGCATGGAAGGATCGAAAGAATGGCTCCCAAGGTACTCGTTGCCGACGCGCTGAGCGCAGCGGCGCTCAAGGTGTTCGCCGAGCGCGGCATCGATGTCGATATGCGCACCGGTCTTACACGCGACGAGCTGGTTGAGGTCATCGGCGACTACGATGGTCTCGCCGTGCGCTCGGCCACCAAGGCCACCGAGAAGGTGATCGGGGCGGCGTCGCGGCTGAAAGTCATCGGGCGCGCCGGCATCGGCGTCGACAACGTCGACCTCAAGTCGGCCACGGCGCGTGGCATCATTGTGATGAATACGCCGTACGGCAACGCCATCACGACGGCTGAGCACGCTATCTCCCTCATGCTGGCGCTAGCGCGCCAAATTCCGCGCGCAGACGTCACGACCAGGGCCGGCAAGTGGGCAAAAACGGAGCTGGTCGGCGTGGAGATCACCGGGAAGTGCCTTGGCATCATCGGTTGCGGCAACATCGGCGCCATCGTGGCGGACCGCGCTCACGGCCTGAGGATGAAGGTTGTCGCCTTCGATCCGTTCCTGTCGCCCGAGCGCGCCGTAGAGCTCGGCGTGGAGAAGGTCGAGCTCGAGGTTTTGTTGGGGCGCGCGGACTTCATTACCCTCCACACTCCTCTGACCGACAAGACGCGCAATATCCTCAGCCGCGAAGCCATCGCGCGCATGCGCGATGGCGTGCGGGTCATCAACTGCGCGCGGGGCGGACTGGTAGACGAGCAGGCGCTCTTCGACGCGTTGCAGATGGGCAAGGTCGCCGGCGCCGCCATCGACGTCTACGAGGTGGAGCCGGCCAAGGAGAACATTCTTTTCGCCGCAAGGAACGTCATCTGCACGCCGCACCTCGGGGCCTCGACGCGGGAGGCACAGGAGAATGTCGCCATCCAGATCGCCGAGCAGATGTCCGATTACCTTCTTTCGGGCGCCATCATCAATGCCGTCAACTTCCCCTCGATCTCGGCCGAGGAGCGCCCGCAGCTTCTGCCATTTATCAAGCTGGCCGAGCAGCTCGGCTCCTTTGCCGGTCAGTTGATCGAAACAGGACTGGAAGGCGTGCGTGTTGAGTACATCGGCCCCGTGGCCAACATGAACATCAAGGCTCTGACGGCGGCGGCGCTTGCCGGCGTGCTGAAGCCGATGCTAGCCCAGGTCAACATGGTGTCTGCGCCAACGCTTGCCAAAGCGCGCGGAATCCAGGTCGAAGAGGTGAGCCGCGGCCAGGAGGGCGCCTACGAGACCTATATCAAGCTGTGCGTGCGCACGGAAAGGCAGGAGAGATCTGTCGCGGGGACGGTGTTCTCGGACGGGCGACCGAGGCTCATCCAGATCAGGGACATCGACATGGAGGCCGAGATTGGCCCGCACATGCTCTACACCGAAAACCAGGACAAGCCCGGCTATATCGGCGCAGTTGGAACGGCGCTCGGTGCCGCGCAGATGAATATCGCCACCTTCAACCTGGGGCGTTCCCTGCCGGGCGGCAGAGCGATTGCACTGCTCGAGCTCGACGAGCCCATCTCCGACGGCGTACTGGCTGAGGTCAAGAGCTTGCCGCACGTGACCGAGGCTAAGCGGCTCACCTTCTAGCGCTTTCGCCGGTGTTTTGGAAAATGACGCAGAATCACCTCATCATCGATTTTGACAGCACCCTCGTTGAGGTCGAGGGGCTGGATGAACTCGCCAAGCTCTCTTTGGCGCGCCGGCCGGATGGCGCTGAGAGAGCGGTCGAGATCGCGCGCATCACCGACCTCGGCATGGAAGGCAAGCTCTCGATCGATGAATCGCTGCAACGCAGGCTCCGCCTGCTGGATGCGGGCCGGTCGGACGTCGATGCTGTTGTGACGCTGCTGAAGCGGCGCATAAGCGCCTCGTTTCGGGCGAATGCAGCGTTCTTTGCGCGTAACCGGGAGCGAATCCACGTCATCTCCAACGGCTTCACAGACTATGTGGTCCCCGTTGTCGACGAGTTGTCTATCGACAGCACGCGCGTCTTCGCCAACACCTTCATCTACGACCGGACCGACCGCATCGTCGGCTATGATGCGGAGAACCTGTTGGCGCAGGCCGGGGGCAAGTCTAGGCAGCTGCTAGCTCTTGGGCTCGCAGGTGACGTCTATGTCCTTGGCGACGGCTACACGGACTTCCAGATGACCGAAACCGGTCGCGTGACGAAGTTCATCGCCTACACCGGCAACGTAAGCCGGCCGATGGTGACGCAGAAGGCAGATCACGTCGTCGCCAGCTTCGACGAGTTCCTCAGTCTTGGCTACTTCGACGCCTGACGCCGGCAGGTCCTGTCATGTTGATTCCGGGCCTTCCGAGCAGAAGATTGCAGGTTCGAATACTGCCGCGATTGCCCAAAAATGCTCTCCTCTGACATTGATATTTCGGCAACTATCCCCCCGCGTCCCAAATTGAAGCGCAGCATCAATGCGCATGTATGGTCGCCAACAGTCAGAGGAGCGCAGCGCTGGTTTGGGGATCGCGGGTCTGACGGGAGCGGATCTGACGTCGAGCACACAAAAAATAGTCAGCATTTGGCATCGAAGCCGAACTGCAGCAAGTCTATTCAGGAGGACCGCTTGTGGCCCTCAACGGACATGGATGCCGCCTCTGAAAATGTCTGCTCTTGGCGGCAAAGCGGACTCTAATTCCCTACCCGACGTCGGACACTCATAGCCTCAAGCGCACCGTCTCCTGACGCGCCGCTGTTGCCCGCAGCGCATCAATGTTCCGTCACGATTCTCACGTTTTGAGCTGAGACTATGCTGAGGCTAGGACCGCGACGTCGCCCGCTGGATCTTGACTAATTTATTGATTTGATTGGCGCACCGGGGAAGATTCGAACTCCCGACCCCCAGATTCGTAGACGGGTAATTGTCCAACGAATTCAAAGGCTATTCTGACTTCTGAGTGGATTTCGCCGCATCGAGGACTTAACGACTTAACCGGCGAGTCAGAATGGAAGTCACGGGTCGAAGAACCCTTGTGGCCGCCAGCTCCAGAAGCGATCTTGCAGCCAGCGCCCGGTCTGCCCTACGCTCCACCGCGCCCGGCGCCGCTTCTGAGCCTCCGGCAACGCACGCGCTACAGTTGCCGTCCTCCGCTCTGGTCGAATCAGCACGAATGCGGCCATAGCAATCGCGATTGCACCCGCCGTCGCGGCAGGGATCATGAGCATCGTCTTGAACTCATCGCCTCGCGGATAGCCTAGGACTCGGTGAGCTCGAGCATGATCTCGTTCCTGCGGAAAAGGGGCAGCGTCCAGGGCGGGTTGTAGAAGGCGAACACTGGCTCACCGACCGTGTTCAGCTTGTGCTCCAACGCATATTCGCTGAGTTTGTCCGTCTTTGCTCGGGTCAGGGTGTCACTGGCGAGGCCCGAGAACCGGATGACGACAAAGCGCTTCGCCAGCGGAGGCGTAAGCTGGACGCGGGCGTCGTTGGGGACCGGCAATGTCTCCATGGTCCAGCTGCGCGGCATGATGAACCTGACTGTCCACGTATCGCCGGCGGCTCGTTAGGTGACCGGGCTGTCATGGCAAAAAGCAGACGAAAGAGCAATGCTCATTCACAAGTTGGGGGATTGCTCCAGCCATATGACTGCGCGTAGACCGTCAACCGCACAGCGCACTTTGCTCCCAAAGGTGCACCTGCAATAGAAATTGGCAAAGGCCCGCCAACCTCAAATGAACAGTCGATTGTTCACTGCAAAAAAACTGCGCTCAGCTCGCCGATTGCCGCGTCTCGCTCCGAAACTGTCAGCGTGATCAAGCACTAATGCTCAATCGAAACGACGGTCCCTGCGATCCTCTGAGACGGAGCGTTGAATGTGATCGTCATCAAATGAGCCATTGTTAAGTTAATTGGCGAACCGGCGTGAAAAGCGGGAGTTCGTTGTTATGATGGACGGCAACCGGGCGCCCGCGAGATCCGGCATACTTGAGCGGGGCCGGCCGGACCAAGGTGGCTCCAAGAATGCGTTTTGTCCGCGCTCACGCGCTTTTCAAGGACGGCATCGATTGCGTTCGAAATGCAATCCTCAAACTCGCGCCCGGGAGCCTCACGACCGCTGGCCTGGCGTTGCTGCTCGTCTCTATCGAGGCTTCAGCGGCAATGGCCCAAGAGCCTGAGCCGATGCAGCCGGGCGAGGCCTATGTCACGCGCTTCTCCGGCACCTCGACCGCGGATGGCAAGACGGTCATCGATCTCAAGGGCGTCGTCGGCAGCATCGTCGATGTCCGCAACCCCTCGCAGCCGCCGCAGGGTCACCACTGGCTGAACGAGCCGCAACGTCACAAGATTACGGCCGAGGAAACCGGTCAGGTGTTTGGTGTGACGCACGACGATACCGCGTCGCCCAACATCTACGTCACGGCGACGTCGGCTTTCGGCCTGCATCGCACCCCCGACAACGCGGGGTGGATGCCCGGCATGTGGGGACCCGGCGGCGGACCGGGCACGGTCTGGAAGATCGGCCCCGAGAGCGGCTACCGCCCGGTGCTCTTCGCCAATATCGGCGTGGACGACCGCGCCAACACCGGTGCAGGGCTCGGCAACATCGCCTTCGACAAGTGGCACCGTCAGCTCTACGTCTCGGATCTGGAGACCGGTCTCATCCACCGCCTGTCGCCCGACGGCGACGACCTCGGCCAGTTCGATCACGGGGTCACGGGGCGCGGGGATTTTCTCGACGCGGCGACCGGCGAGCGGATGTCGCTGCCTCCGGTGACATTTGATCCGGAGAGTGCGGCGAACATCGCCGATTGTGCCGACGGTGATTTCGACAAGACGCCGTCGTGCTGGAACTTCGCCGACTTCCGCCGCCGCGTGTGGGGCTTGGGCGTGCGCAAGCATGCCGCAAGCGGCGAGGTACGTCTTTACTACGCGGTTTGGTCGAGCCAAGGGCTCGGCAGCAAGGATTTCGCCGCCGCCTCCGAGGAAGAGAAACGCAACTCGGTTTGGTCCGTCGCGATCGATGACGAGGGCTCTTTCGATGCAAAGAGCGTACGCAAGGAGTACCTGCTGCCGGACTCCCTCACCGATCCGGATGACATCGCCCGCTCCGGCCGCAGCAATCCCGTCTCCGACATCGCCTTCTGCAAGTGCGAGGACGCAAAGATCATGCTCGCCGCCGAACGCGGCGGCGTGCGCAACCTCGGGCTCGATGAGGAGAGCCCGTTTGCCAACCCGCACGAGGCGCGCGTGCTGGCCTACGAGCTCGATGAAAAAGGCGTTTGGCAGCTCAAAGGTCGCTACGACATCGGGCACTACGACCGCAAAAATGACGGGACGCCCTTCCTGCGCGCCAACGGCTCCGGCGGCGTCGATTTCGGCTACAGCTACGGCGTTGAATGGCACATTGATACTACGCGCCCAGACGAGACCGTGTGGATGACGGGCGGCACTCTGTGCTCCCCACACGGGCCTTGCTTCAGCCCGGAGATTGGAAGGTCTGAGGACGGCTCCTATGTCGCCGGCGCGCAGGGCACGCCCGTCGGGGCGATTGATAGACTGAAGCCCGAGGAAGCAAGCAATCCCTACCCCGATGAGGGCGTGCCCTATCCGGCAACGGGCCCGTTGCAGTCGTTCCTGTTCGATACCGACGAGACCCTCGCCGCCGATGACAAGGTCATCATGGC
>CAZUKP010000100.1:0-9858 GCA_964620915.1 uncultured Hyphomicrobium sp.
GCCGCTCGAGAAGGTGCGGAAGGTTCTCAAGATTGCCAAGGAGCCGATCTCGCTGGAAACGCCGATCGGCGATGAGGAAGATTCACACCTCGGCGACTTCATTGAGGACCGCAACGCGGTGCTGCCGATCGATGCTGCGATCCAGTCCAACTTGCGCGAGACGACGACGCGCGTGCTGGCGTCGCTGACCCCGCGCGAGGAGCGCGTGCTGCGTATGCGGTTCGGCATCGGCATGAACACCGACCACACACTTGAGGAGGTCGGCCAGCAGTTCTCGGTGACACGCGAGCGCATCCGCCAGATCGAAGCGAAAGCATTGCGCAAACTCAAGCACCCGAGCCGTTCCCGCAAACTGCGGAGCTTCTTGGATAGCTAAATCGCAGTGTCATTGCCCGGCCTGATCTTTCCGCGCATCAATCCAGCTTAAGTCCGGCGCTGGCCTCGCGCCCGCGCGCCACGGCCAGCGCGGCAATGGCGGTGTCCTGAACGCCAACCCCGGTCAGGTCAGCCACCGTGATGTCCTCGGCGGACTGGCGCCCCGATTTTTGGCCCGCGATCACGGCGCCGAGCTCGGCGAAGCTGCAATCGGCAGTGATGAGGCCGGCCGCGATGGCGTGATGCAGTTCGCCGACTTCGCGCGTCTGCGCGAGACTGTCGGCGACATAGACCGCGCGCTCGATAATCGAAGGCTCGATTTCGTTTTTGTCGGGGGCATCAGCACCCATCGCAGTGATGTGCTGGCCCGGCCGAACTCATTCCGCCTTGAGGATCGGTTCCCGGGCTGGTGTCGCCGTGACAATGATGTCGGCACCATCGACCGCGCCGGCCACATTGGCGGCGGCCTGAACTGGAATGCCGAGCTTGTCCGACATCTCCGCGGCGGCCTTTTTCGTTTCGTCGAAGTTTCGCGTCCACATGCGCGCCTGCTTGATCGGCCGGACCAACGTCAGGGCTTCAAGCTGCAAATGGCCTTGTGCGCCGGCGCCAAGCACGGCAGCCGTTTCGCTGTCCGGGCGCGACAAATATTTTGCGGCCACCGCGCCAGCGGCGGCAGTGCGTATGTTGGTGAGGTAGCCATTATCGAGCAGCAGCGTGTCGATCAGACCGGTATCGGCGCGGAAGTAAATCATCAGACCGTTGACGCTCGGCAGTCCGATTTTGGGATTGTCGAAGTAAGCCGAGACGACCTTGACCGCGAAACCCGCACTGCCGGGAATATAGGCGGTCTTGGCGAGCGCCAGACCATGACGATCCCCAACATTGAGACCAAGGCCCGGCGGCTGCTCCACGGCCTTGGTCGCCGAGGCCATGAACGCCTGCTCGATGCAGGCCACGGTGTCCTGGTTGAGTGTGACAAGCTATCTGAGTTCGCTTTCGCGCAGCGCTATCATGGCACCCAACGTCTTTGTCCCCTTCGCGGGATTTGGACAAGCGACGTGCCTCATCCTTGATCTCGCTCTGGCCAACAGTCCGCGCAAAGCGGCGTCTGATCGAATGAATCAGATGCCTGTCTGAGAAATAGGGCTATCCCGCTTCTTTGTCATTGTCCTCCAGCATGCTAAATCGCGCACGAGCGTTTCTGAAGGAGCACCGCCCATGACTTGGAGCATCTATCTCTCCGGCGAGATCCACACCGACTGGCGCGAGCAGATCGAGGCGGGCGCGAAGGCGACCGGCCTCGACGTGGAATTCTCAAGCCCCGTCACGCATCACGAAGCCTCCGACGACTGCGGCGTGGCGATCCTGGGGCCCGAGCCCAACAAGTTTTGGCACGACCACAAGGGCGCCAAGCTCAACGCCATCCGCACGCGCACCGCCATCGAGGCGGCCGATATCGTGGTCGTGCGCTTCGGCGAAAAGTACAAACAGTGGAATGCCGCCTTCGATGCGGGCTATGCGGCTGCACTTGGCACGCCCATGATCGTGTTGCATGGGCCTGAAAATGCCCACGCACTCAAGGAAGTAGACGCCGCGGCGTTGGCCGTCGCCGAAACGCCCGACCAGGTCGTCGACATCCTGCGCTACGTGATAAACGGGCAGCTCGCAGGCTATACAGACAAGCAACAGGCCGCGGAATAAGGCGTAATTGACGTTGTCATGGCCCCCGGATGGGGCATAATGCTCTGCCTTGAGACCAACGCGATTCCTGAGGGCCCAACGATGCGTCACGCACTGCAGATTTTGGCTGTCACCGCTATAGGTGCGCTTGCGAGCCTAGTGGCGTTGCCCCCTGCACAAGCGGATACAGCCTGGAGTGACATTCGCTCAAATGTGTTTGGCACGCGCACCATTCTCCCCGCCGGTGACATGGTGCAGCTCACGGCCCCGATGCGCCCCACGGATCAAAGCTACGTGCCGATCGCGGTCGATGTCGGCTTCTCCGATGGCCGCACTATTCGCGCCGTCACGCTGATCGTCGACCAGAACCCCACGCCAGTCGCCGCCGTGTTCGACATTGGGGGCAAGCGCGACCACCTAGAGCTTGCAACCAAACTCCGCCTCAATGCGGCAACCGACGTCCGCGCCATTGTGGAGGCAAGCGACGGCGCGCTCTACATGGCTGACCGCTTCGTCAAGTTTGCCGGCGGCCAAGCCTCCTGTTCCGCCCCGCCCCAGGGCGACCCGCAAGAGATCGCGGCCAACATGGGGAAGATGACGTTCGCGCAGAAGCGGACAAAGACCCCGATCACTGAGATCGCGCCGCACGCTGAGCTGACGATCAGCCATCCAAACCATACCGGCATGGTGCTCGATCAGCTCACGCTGCTGTACGTGCCGCTGCGCATCGTCACGGATCTGGAAGTGCGCCAAGGCGATGAGCGCGTGTTCGCCATGAAGGGCTCGATGACGATGACGCAGGACCCAACCGTCACCTTCGACTATCGGGTCAATGGTGCCGACAAGATGCATGTCCTCGCCAAGGATAGCGACGGAGCCATGTGGCAGCAGAGCTTCCCCATCGGTCAGGGAAGCTGATCAACTCCGTTTTTCTTTGACCACCTAACGCCACCGGCTGCGCCGGGCGGACCAGGTGTCCCAGCGCGCCTGCTCCGCTGGCGTGCACCAGGGGTTCCCATAGTACCCATACGTACCATTGTAGCGCGTGCAGTCCTTAACAGGCGACGCACTGAAATCCCGGGCAACTTTGCCCACGCGATAGCCTCCTGCAATTGCTGCGCCTGAAAGCATGAGTGCAGCCAAAACCAAAATGCCGCTGACAATACGGTAATGCATCGAGGTCTCCTTGTGGGTATTGGACCTTCCCAAGCATGTGTGTGCGCTCTGGCGCAACGGCAAGAGCCTAGGGTTGTCGTCACAGCACTATACGCGCGGGAACATTGCTTGGACCTTTAAACCATCGCAATCTCTCCACAGCGAAGGGTCGCATTCCTGAATGTTCGCACCCTTGCGTTGATTGCCCGCCAGACACTGCCCTAGAATGAATGCCTCGATATTGACGAAGCCCATAGGAGCGCCCAATCCCAATTCACGCCGCGAACTTCGAGCATCGCCGCCAAAGTGTGGCTTCGCGGCGTACCTTCGCCAGGCGCATGCTTATTGCCATGGGGCTTTGGCTGGCGATCACGGCGATCGGACTTTCCATCGGCATGGCCGGATATGCCGCTCTCGAGGGCATGTCGCTGCCTGACGCCTTTATGAATGCGGCCATGATCCTGTCGGGCATGGGGCCTGCGGCCCCTGTCACGACAACGGCCGGAAAACTGTTCGCGGGCTTTTACGCAATCTTTTCCGGGCTCGTGATCATCATTGCCACTGGCTTTGTCCTGGCGCCGCTGTTCCACCGCATCCTTCACAAATTCCATGTCGAGACGGAACAAGAAAGCAAGTAGGCCGCAGGGTGGTCCTGTGTCGCGCGCTCAAGGACGCTGAAGCGGGTGCACAGGCCGGCCTGACCTGCTAAGCAGCGCCCCGAAACCCGATTCCGGAGCCTTCCATGAGCGAAGACGAAAGCCAGACGCGAATTGAAACCGCCGCCCTCATCCGCCGTTACTACGACGCCTTCAACTCTGGCGATAGCGACGGGATGCTCGCCTGCTTGTGCGAAGACGTGATCCATGACGTTAACCAGGGGGAGCGCAGGGTCGGCAAAGACAAATTCCGCGCCTTCAACGCACGAATGACCCACCACTACGCCGAACAGCTTGAAAACCTAGCCGTGATGGTGAGCAAGGATGGGAAACGCGCAGCCGCCGAATTCAACGTCAACGGCAAGTATCTTGCGACCGATAGCGGTCTTCCCGAAGCGAACGGTCAGACGTATAAGTTGCCCGCAGGTACGTTTTTTGCCATCCGAGACGGAAAGATTGCCCGAGTGACCACGTACTATAACCTGACCGACTGGATCGCGCAGGTTTCGGGCTGAACGGCCGTTGCCGCACCGTCAAACTGGGTTCAAGCGAAATGCTCGTCACGATGCTGAGGTGCAAGCTGCACCGCGCCACCGTTACCGAATGCGACCTTCACTACGAAGGCTCGCTCAGCCTTGATGCCAATCTCATCAAGGCGGCCGGACTGCTCGTGAACGAGCGTATCGAGGTCTACAACATCAACACAGGTGCACGCTTCGCGACTTACATTATCGAGGCGCCCGCTGGATCAGACCAAGTAGGTTTAAACGGTGCGGCCGCTCGGCTTGCCTGCGTTGGCGACAGGATCATCATTTGCGCCTACGCGGCAATGACCGAGGAGGAAGCCAAGGCGCACAAGCCGCGCGTCATCGTCCTCGACGAAAAGAACGAGTTTGAGTGCGTCAGCTCCAAGCCTCTGACCGAATAGACGGCATAAGGTTTCCCAAGCATGGCCATCGAGGTGAAGTCTCTGACGGGCGACGAGATTACACAGATCCTTCCCGCACTCGCCAAGCTGCGAATTGTCGTTTTTCGCGACTGGCCTTACCTCTACGATGGAACCTTGGAATACGAAGAAAAGTACCTCGCCCAGCTCGTTGCCGCCAAGGATGCCGTTTGCGTCGTCGCCCGTGACGGCGCCGATATCGTCGGAGCTTCCACCGGCGCGCCCATGATCGAGCATGCCCATGAATTTGCCGAGCCTTTCGAGAAGGCAGGATATGACATTTCCAAGGTCTTCTATTGCGGCGAGTCCGTCTTGCTGAAGAGCCACCGTGGCCACGGGATCGGCCACGCATTCTTCGCCCATCGCGAGGCACACGCCCGCAAGCTCGGCGGATTCACGTATTCCACCTTTTGCCGCGTCGTCAGACCAGACGACCATCCCCTGAAACCCAAGGATTACTTTCCCCTCGACAATTTCTGGAAGAAGCGCGGTTACGCGCCCGTCGAACGTCTCGTTGCCACGTACGACTGGAAAGACGTCGATCAGTCCGCAGAGACGGCACATCAGATGCAGTTTTGGGTCAAAACGCTTTAACGTAGGCGACATGCCAACGGCTTAAGCTCCTCGTATCCAATCGGGTGAGCCAAATTTCGTAATCAAAGCAGGAGCTTGCAACATGGCGGCTCGTGACACGGTGAAGGTTGCTGCCGCGCAGTATCCCATCGACCAGCTCGCCTCTCGCGACGCTTGGCGCAGCAAGATTGCGCGCTGGGTGACAGAGGGCGCGGCAACGGGAGCCGAAGTTCTCCTCTTCCCCGAGTATGCCGCAATCGAGCAAGCCTCCTTCTTGGGGGCCGACGTTTCCGGTGATCTGGAGGCGACGCTAAAAGCCGTCGCCGATCTCGAGCGCGAGCGCACGGCTCTGCACCTCGACCTTGCAGCCGAGCACAACGTCCACATCATCGTCGGCAGCGGGCCGAAGAGAAAGTCCGACGGTCAATACGTCAACGCCGCCCAGCTCGTCACACCCGCCGGCAGCATCGGCGAGCAAGAGAAGATCATCATGACACCGTTTGAGCGCGACTGGGGCATCTCCCCCGGTGCGCGCATCCGCATTTTTGAGACCGCCCTTGGGCGGTTTGGGATTGCGATCTGCTACGACAGCGAATTTCCCCTACTCGTGCGTGCCATGGCTGAGGTTGGGGCGGAAGTGATTTTGATCCCCTCGTGCACGGAACGGCTCTCCGGCTATCAGCGCGTAAGAACGGGCGCACGCGCGCGGGCCCTCGAAAACCAAGTTGCGACTGTCATGAGCCCCACCGTTGGAGACGCACTTTGGTCCCCGGCGGTCGACCGCAACGCGGGCGCGGCAGGAATATACGTTCCCTCCGAGCACTCAATCTCGGAAGACGGCATCCTTGCAGAAGGAACTGTGAACCAGACCGAGTGGGTCTGCGCCACGATCGACCTTGCTCATCTGCGCCGCATCAGGACCGAAGGCGAGATGCGCAACTTTGCCGATTGGCAAAATCAGCCTGGCGCACCGAGTCTAAATGACAAGGTGGACGTCGTAACGCTCAACTGATCCCGTCAGCCGCCGACTACTTCAGTTCCCAGGTAATCGTTACGTTGGCTTGAAGCAGCTCGGTGCCGCGCTCAATGGGAACGGCTTCAGCCATGGCCGTGCGCGCCATTGCCATAGGACGCGGACCGCCGCCGGTCGCGCTTTCGGTGATCTGCAGCACTTCGCCGACCTCCGCACCTGCGGCATCTGCAAAGAGTTTCGCCCGCCTGAGTGCATTGGCGACGGCGTCCTTGCGGGCCTCGTCAAGTAGCGTTTCCGCCTTGCTCACCTCGAAAGAGAGCCCTGACATCTGGTTGGCACCCAATGTCGAGAGTGAATCAAGAATTTCTCCCAGGTTGTCGATCTCGCGTACGGTCACCTGCACTTGGTTGATGACCCGATAGCCGTCGATGACGGAAGCCTGCCCCTCGTGTGCTCGCGTGTAACGGGGCTCGATACGAAACGAGCTCGTCTGGATATCCTTCGCGTCGATCCCACCTTCTTTGAGACCGGCAATGAGTTTCTTCATGACAGCGCTATTCTTGTCCAACGCCGCGCGCGCGGTTGCCGCCTCAGTCGTTACACCGCTGTTGATCGCGGCGATGTCAGGCGCGGCCGTGACCGAGCCAGTTGCAGAAACGGTAATCGATCGGCGAGCGTCCTTGTCGTCGGCATGCCCGGACGCGGCAAAAACCGCCAACGACATCACGGCCACCAACGGGGAAACGAGAAACGGCAAAGTGCGCATATTGGGATCCGGCTTGGAACTAGCAGAAGTCGTGACCAGATCAGACAAACTTGGTGGGGATGCGGCCGTTTCAGGACAGGGGCCACTCTGCTATAGAGGCCCCGCCCGAGGCTGGCGGGCCCGTAGCTCAATGGTTAGAGCCGGCGGCTCATAACCGTCTGGTTGCAGGTTCGAGTCCTGCCGGGCCCACCACCGTCACACAGTGCCGGCCAGGCGCAGCCTGCCTGAAGGTGGGCAATCTCTCAACGCCTAGCTCGATGAAACGGTGCCCCGTCCGTTCGACTCAGCAACCACCACCTCTTCGCCCGCATGAACCGACTTGAGCAGGCTCACGTCGTCCAGGGCCAGCGCCCAGATGTTGCAGGGGCTGGCCAGGCGGATTTCGCCGCGGCGCGACATGGGCGTGGGCCCAAAACCGATCGCAATCGCATCGCCGTCGGGCCAAAAGGCGATTTCGCCCGCACTGACGACCTCGCGCGCATCAGGCTCTGCAACAGTGGAAAAAGGAGCCTGAAAATAGACTTCGTGCCCCCACATCTGCGCGGAGGCCCGTATGGGCAACGCCTCCCAAATTCGCTCCGCGGTTGGTGTGTCCAAGAGCCGAGCACGGATCTCAACACTGCCAGCCCGGATCACGATCTCCCGCATCGCGCTTCTCCCAACACCCGTCAGTCTTTTGCTGCCGTTAGGGACACCTTCTCACCGGGACGCACGCCGTTCAATACCCTCACGTCATCAAGGGCACGCGCCCAGACGTTACACGGGCGAGGAAGGCGTATCTCGTTGGGACGCGAAATGGGAGTCCGACCGTAGGCGATGACCACGCGGTCATCCTCAGTCCAAAAGCAGATATCGCCCAGTTTGGCGGTCTCTTGAGCGTTGTTTTCCCGGCCAGATTCAACGGGAGTCTCAAAATGGACGGCTTGGCCCCACGTATGGATACTCGAATGGATGGGAAGCGCCCGCCACACCCGCTCAGCCGTCGGCGTATCCAACAACTCAGCCCGGATTTTCGCCCGACCCGCCGTAATCACGACAACCCGCTTTTTCACACCAGAGGCCGGTCGAGGGGTGGAAGACGCGCCAGATCGTGTCGTAGGGCTACTCTTGGGCATCAGGGGATCGCGCCTGCGTGAGGAAAAAGCCGCGGCCGCCTTCAGGACGTACCCGCTCCTCCGGATCAGGCCGGCGGCGGCCCAAAGATCACCACGGCGTTGAGGCCGCCGAAGGCGAAAGAGTTCGACATGGCGTAGTTCACCTCGAGGTCGCGGCCTTTATTTGGGATGTAATCCAAGTCGCACTCGGGATCGGGATCATCAAGACCGATTGTGGGCGGAACCCAATTGTCCTGCATCGCGCGGATACACACCGCGGCTTCAATCCCGCCTCCGGCACCCAGCGGGTGGCCGTGCATGGACTTGGTCGAGGAGATCGCCAAGCTTTTGGCGTGGTTGCCGAAGACGGCCTTGATGGCCCGAGTCTCGTTGGCATCATTAATCGCCGTCGCCGTGCCGTGGGCGTTGAGATATGCGATGTCGGATGTCGAAATCCCGGCGTCATCGAGTGCATCCTGCATCGCAACCTTAGGACCTTCGATGTCGGGGTTCACCATGTCCATGGCGTCCGACGACATGCCGTAGCCGACGAGCTCTGCCAGGATGTTGGCGCCGCGTTCCTTTGCGTGTTCCAAGGATTCCAGCACAAGTACTCCGGCACCTTCGCCAAGGACGGTCCCATTGCGTTTCTTGGCGAATGGGAAGCACCCCTCCGGCGAGAGAACGTGCAACGCCTGCCAAGCTTTCATGGTGCCATAGTTAATCACAGACTCCGAGGCACCGGCGATGGCCACATCAACAACGCCGTTGCGAATGTAATCCCGGGCAATTCCGATGGCGTGCGTTGCCGTCGAGCAAGCACTACAGGTCGCAAACGTCGGGCCTTTGATACCAAACTCAATGCCGACGTGCGCTGTTGCCGAAGACCCAATGATACGCAGAAGCGTCAGTGGATGTGTCGCCCGCTTTCCTTCCAGCCACAGTGCACGGTAGGAATTCTCATAGGTGACGAGACCGCCAGCGCCTGAGCCGATAATGCAAGCGGCGCGAAATGGGTTAGCAATTGGGAACTCGAGACCCGATTGCTTGACCGCCTCATCGGCCGCCGCTGCGGCGAACCAAGAGTAGCGGTCGGCGTGCATCACAAGCTTGTCGCGCTGGAAATGCCGCAGTCGTGCCTTTGGATCGAAATTCTTGATCTGGGCTGCGATCAGGATCTTGAGGTCCTCGAGCGGAAAGTTCTCAAGTGGGGTAACCCCGCACTTGGCGACTTTCATTGAGTCCCAAAGTTCGTCGACCGTTAGACCGATCGGTGTAACCGCACCGATCCCTGTGACCACGACGCGGCGCGCGTCGTTCACCTTTGCCATGACTGTCTCTTAACCTGCCAGTTGAGGGCGCCGTGTGGACGGCGCGGGATAAGCGGACGCTCGGCACCCGCAACCACCGTTTTCCAAGAACGACCCGTCAAACAGGTCATCCCAAGCCCGAAACTTAGGCTTTGGCTCCGGCTGCCTCAGGACCTTTGGCCATCAAATCCTTCACGCGGTCGACGACAGACCCAACCGTCTTGAAGTCTTCGACGTCCTCGTTCGCGTTGTAGGGAATTTCGATACCAAACGTATCCTCGATGTCAAAAACGATCATCGCAAGGTCGAGCGACTCTATCTTGAGAT
>CAZUKP010000101.1:0-9755 GCA_964620915.1 uncultured Hyphomicrobium sp.
TCGGCAACACGCTTGCCAAGACTCTCCCCCTAGAGTGAAGGAAAGAAAAATCTCAGGCCAGATTCAGTTCAAGCTCCGTCGAATTCAGGAGATAGCTGAAAGGGCCGCCCGTTAGGGCGGCCCCTGATTAGTATTTGCAAGTTCAGCACAAGATAGGTGTTTTGCTGGAGAGGGGACCAGGTGGTCCAGGTGGATTAACGGGCCCGCTTGTTAGATCATCCAGCCTTTCATCCGGCGTTCTGGTGTCTTCCTTACCATCACTGCCGCTATCTTCAGGTTCCGGAGCGTCGTCTCCGCCGCCTTTCCCGCCTCCTTTGCAACCAATTGAGAGAAAGCCGGCGCCAGCCACCTGATCAAGGTCGGCGTCGGTGAGTTCGACCGTCGAGGCGCCGGCTGCTTTCGCCGCTACGACATCATCAGCAGTGAACTCAAAGCCAAGAGACTTTGCGACCGAAATGACCTGCTCTACCGTAGGATTGTCACCAAGTTGCTTTCGCAGTTTGGCATCATCGGCCACTCTCTTGAGGAACTCCACGACGTTTTGCATCGACATTTTCGATTCCTTCGTGTTCTGAGGCGGCAATCCGGCCGCTTCTAAGAGGGTACAGTCCAACGATTGGTGGCACCCAACGCTGGCTGACGGGGGTCGCAATGCTCAATGCACGGTCACCTCCTTTCGTCTGTCTATTCGCGTTTGTCCTCCGCGCTCCGCCCGCGGCAAGCACATTTCCAAGCGGACCGTATCCAAGCTCAAGATCGATGGAAAACGATGGGGTGCATACGTGCGAAGATATGCGTAACCGATCCCCGACAATCCTCGAAAGAAGCTCGGATCGAAAAACGGTGCGTGTTTCCACGCGCACAGGCGGGGCGTGCCATTCGCCGCGGTGATGTCACAAATTTGCAAAGCCAGTGCCCGCGCTTCTGAGATCAGCTTTTCGTCGCCCATCGCAACACCGCGATGGAGAAGAGCGTCTATGGTGCCGACAAGCCCGCAGCAAGCGTGATCTACGGTTGGCGATGTATCGACACGGCTTCCCTGGACCGCGCGGTCCCAGTCTCTGAGAATGCGATTGTCCACCCTGTGCAGGCCAGCCTCGACGAGACCGCCGCGCGCAAGCGCGATTCCAGGAGCCCCATGACACCAAGCGCGCATGTCCGAATGACCACCTTCGCGAAGGTCGCGCCAATTGTGAGTGTCGTGGCTGTAGTGCCGATCCTCGAAATCGAGGAGGCGCGATACCGCCAGCATGAATCGCTCATCGCCAGTGACCGCCCACAGGCGACCAAGTGAAAGTGCCACTCCGGCGGCCCCATGCGACATGCCGCAAAGAACTTGCCCGTCGGTCGGCCCCTCGCGCAATTCGAGACCCGGATAGCTTGCGATGATGTGCTCGGCACACGACTTCGCCTTATCGAGCGCAGGCCCATAACCACTCGATCGATAATAGGCGACAAGGGCTAGAATAGCTCCCGCCGCACCGCCCAGAACATCATGGGCGGTGTCGGTTGCGATTACTTGGTTACAAAGCGCAGTTATGTGACTACGAGCAGAAGCGTCAATCCAGTCACGATGCCTCTCGTCGGAAAGATCGCGAAGCACCGCGAGAGTGTAGACGTGACTGCCAAATCCGTTCGCTAGACCGAGGTTTGAGAGAGGCGGCGGCGTTCGCCCAGAGCGTTTCCGCACCGGGGCCAATGCCTCCATCCATATGCTTTCATACGTGCTCCGTCCGAGGGCTTTGTCGAGGGCAGCGAGGAAAATTGCTACGCCTGACGCACCCCCGTAAAGACCGCAATCAAGAAAGCTGGCTGTAAGATATCCGGCCTCCGTTACCGGCCTCGGCGCAAGCCAATTTAGGCGTCCCATATGCCTAACTGACCGGGAAACGATCTGATCGGCGATTTCAACAGCCGCCGCGAGGAGATTGCCTTCCGTCTCCTTTGACTGAGCTATGCTCGAATGCTCAAAGCGTTCAGGATTAGAGCGCCGATTGTTGTCGCTGGCACGGCGTGCTTCAAATGTCGCGCGGATGTATTCCTGTTGCAGTTGCAGATCCGCCGGCGAGAGTGCATCCAGCCGAGCGTGTGCGCTTTCCAGTCCTGAAACCCAGATAGAAATCAACGGTACACTCGACTGAGGGTCCGCGTGCAACTGACGTCCTCCGACGGGGGACCAGTAGTAGGGGATGTCCAATGTGGTTATCTGCTCGATCGAATTCTCGAACACGGGCCACACGTGCGGTTTTTGCCGCTCAGCCACGACAACGGCCATCAGCTTTTCGAGATGAAGACCAAACTGAAGTCCCGATTTTAGCCGCTCAGGATATCGGGCTTGCCTCAGCAAAAGATAGTAGACCCTTGTCGGCCGATGGATCAGACGCCATCTCGCGTCCGCACACCGCGAGACGTGTTCCTTCATTTCGCCCGGAGCGGCCATTGTGGCGCGATAAACCCGCTCAAAACCATCGAGCACCGTAGCAATCAGCTTGTCCGTGATACCAAGATTGCGTGGTAACTCTTGCGCACGCGATTGGCCCACTTTTTTTTCTTGCCCTTGCGCGGTGCGGTCGGACTTTGAGGCCGTCCCTGGTCGCATTTGATCGCTGTTGGCGGCGAGCCAGTCGGTCCTCGGCACTGCACTGTGCCAAGGGTCCATATTGACATCGGGAAATAAGGCGCCCAATCCGCTTGCGTCTGCGAAACCACTCGGGCCGCAATCTATCTTAGTCCATTCTGGCAACAATCCCGTGTTGATGACGAGGTTGTCCATTGCGCGCATGAGTTCGACGACCTCGGCAGCGGGCTGCTGTGCATCCAAGGCGCGCGAGACGGTGAACATGACCTCCGCATCGACGAGTACTGGCCCCGTCTTCGTAACAACAATATTATCGATATGTGCATCGCGGCCGCCAAGGATGTGGAGAAGACCAAGCAGCGCGCCTGCATTCCTCCAGAAATTTTTACTTGTCGGAGTCGATCCATTCCGCTCATCTGCAATGAACTCCATCCAACCGTAGGCCGGCCGGCAAAGGACATCAGGAAAGCGAACGTCTACCGAGCATTGCCGAGAAAGGCTTTCAGCAAGGGCCCGCAGCTCACGCTCAAGGGTCAGATCCCTCGGTTTGTAGACGACCTTTGCGCCGCCGGTGAATGTGAGAATGAAGACACTTCGACCGTTATGGTGAGGATCAGACAAGCCGCATTGGATGTCGGCGACTTTGGTTCCGACTCCTTGAAAACCCGTGAACTCGGCAAGCTCATCCCAGTCGTTCTCAAACCGCTCGACAAGCTCAGCGCAGGCGACAGACCAGTTCTCGATTGTAGTACCGAATAAGCGGGCCAACACAGGGTATGATGAGAAAATGTCGCGAAGTCCGGTTCGCTGATGATGTGAGATGAACGCGTGGTAGCGCTCGTAGGTCGTTGACGTGTCTGCTTCGCCCGTGTGCAACAGCAGCAGGTTCTGCAAGAGCGGCCGCGTTGAGGCAAATGCCTCATAGAAAACATCTTCGCCCAGGATTGCCAGTTTCGACAGCAACCACTCTGCAAGCTGGTCAACGACCGTCTGAGAGAGTCGGCCGTCAAGATCATGCCCATTATTCTTCAGCTGCCTGAGCAAATTGCGAATGGCGGATGAAACAAGAGGTGAAAGCAATTCGCCGAATGGATGTGGATCGCGGGGCGCCACTACTTCAGTCAACGTTGGCGTTTCTTGGCAATCACCAAAATGATTGGCCATCTCAGCGCTATATTTTTGGAGGGTAAGGCTCCAGCTTGGCAAAGGGTTATTCGCAATATTCGAGATGGCTCGCGATGTCAGCGCAGCCCGAAGAGTATCAAACGTCCAGCCCGACCATTCTAAGCGGCGAGATAGTCTGTCATCGCCTTGTGATCCGCCAAGTAACTGCTGCCAATCCTGAACAAGAGCGTTGAAATCGGGAGAGTGTTTAGAGCCTGCGCTTGGCTTGTTTTCGCGAACCGACACCACACTCCGAGATGAACGCACCGTCTGAGAGGATGCGATCATTGTCATACGTTCTTGCAGCGTCCAAGATTCCCAAACGATGCCAGACAGTTCGCTATCGCTCAGGCCCTTAGGTCGTTGTGGCGTTGGATCAGAAATCTTGCGATTGCGCCGGCGGGATCTCGGCAACATTCTTGAATGGACATTTTGAGTGGTCTGAATTGAACGATAAATCATAGCGCTTCCATTGACCAAATCCTGCTCGGGTCGCGGAGCGGTTGCCGTTGTGACGCACATGCATCCCTAAGCGTGCGGGCTCGGCTTTCGTTAAATTTTCGAACTTCTGCCGGTGGTTTATAAACGTCAATCTCCGAAGGCCGAGTGAAATGCGGTGGGCCTGACACAGTAACAATCGATGTCCATCCTGGCTGTTCCCTAGGGAACACCTCAGATTTCTCACCGTACCTCGTTGTTGGTCGCGAGGGTAGGTTAAGTGTCCTGTGTTGTGTCGCTTTGGCTAACGGGCGCCCTGCAATTCACCGGAGCATTGGTCGAGCGATCAATCACCATCCAGCATGGCAATGAGCCGCCTCATACGGTTGCCCGCCACGTGCAGGCTATCGAGCAGGCCTTCGTCCAGTTCGTTTTCGCGCAATAACTTTTCCTGGGGTTGTTCGTTCTCTGGAGCGCCGTATCCCAGCGTGGCCACGGTCGTGCGCAGTCTGTCCGATAGGAACACCGCAATAGCACGGTAGAATCGGGCAGCGAACTCCGCATCGGCACTAAGACGCGCTTGCACGCTACTTTGTGGCACAGCGAGGAGCTTAGCTTCTGTTAACGCGCGCACGCTAGCCGATGGCGGGCGCCTCTCTATGAAGGACATTTCGCCTACGATATCGCCGGCGGCTAGTTCAGCAATGCGCGTGCCGTTCGCAACGCAAACTTCGAGCTTTCCATCAATAACGATGTAAAGAGCCTCGATTTTTAGACCTTCGCTTATAATGACCTCGCCTGCTGGCAAACGGCGAACTTGCCCGGCATCACGCAGCCACGTGAGATCTCTGTCATCGAGCTCCGCCAGGATGTAGAGGGCCCTGCGCATGGCTACCGGTTCCGTTTCGCGGCTACGTCATACCAATTGCTTGCTTGCGAGCTCAGCGAATAGGCCACCCGCACTCATTAATTCGTCGCAGTTGCCCTTCTCGACGATTTCGCCGTTGTCGAATACAGCAATCGTTCCGGCGTTGCGTACTGTCGAGAGTCGGTGAGCAATGACGATTCGCGTAACGGCGAGTCTGTCGAGGTGATCCGTGACGAGAGACTGAGTACGATTGTCAAGCGCACTCGTCGCTTCGTCCATTAACAGGATTTTCGGCTTTGATACCAGAGCACGCGCTATAAGAATGCGTTGTCGCTGGCCACCCGACAGGGTTAACGCGCCTTCGGTCAATGGCGTGTATGGGCCCATTGGAAATGACGCAAGATCGTCGGCTAAACCAGCCGCTTCGCACGCATCCATGCAATCCTCTAGACTGGCATTGGAGGCTCCACGTACGTTCTCGATGATGGTACCTGCGAAGATGCGGCCCCTCTGCAAGACGACACCAATCTGTCGTCGCACGGCAGCAAGGTCGAGGCCAGAAAGGTCTTGGCCGTCATAGAGCACCGTCCCCGAGAGTGGTTTTTCCAAGCCCAGTAGCAATCGAAAGAGTGTTGATTTGCCTGATCCGGAAGGGCCAACTATGGCGACGTGCTCGCCGGGCCCGACGGTGAGCGACACATCCTTTAAAACGAGCGTCCCACCTTGCGTGTATGCGAATCTTAATTTCGATATCTCGACGGCACCAGAAAGTGGTCCAGGATCCGCGGCACCTTCCAATTGCTCAGGTTCGGCCTCCAGGATCGGTCTCGCTCGTTCGTAGTCCGGCGTAACGGCGACAATTTGGAGGACCGCCGCAGAAAGCCCTATGAACGCACCTTGGAACACACCATATGCAGCCAAAAATGCAATGAATGTTCCGGCCGACAGATGCACTCCATCTGAAAAGGCTAGCATCGCGTACAGCAGTGCAAGAGATACGAGCAAATACGCGTCGGTAAATGCCGAAAAATGATCCGATATTCTCCGTGAAGCGAGGCCCGCTGCTCTCTTGTCGGCATATTTTTTCGCCCAGCGGGCGAAAGCCCGATCTTCGGCGCCCGCTACTCTGAGTTTGATGACGGCCTGCAAAACCTGAAACACGAACCCCGACAACCAACCCGACAGGATCGCCTGACGTTTGTAGTATTTTAGTTGCACCAGCCCTACGCCAATCGTTGCTGCTGCCAAGACGGCAACGATCGCGAGCGCCACAAGAGCTAGAAGTGTGTCGTAATAAAAAAGCAGCCCGAGATAGAGGCCTGCGAAGACAACCGTGATCGTGGCGTTCAGCATGACGTTTATGACGACGTTGCGCATTGACTCAATTCCGCCGATCCGCTGGGTCAGATCGCCGGATGAGAACTGCTTGAAAAATGTTGCGGGAAGCCGCAGGACGCGGTTCCAAACAGCTGCCCTGAGCGTGAGGGCGGAACGGCCGCCGAGCCGGAGCAACGCCATTTTTCGAAAGAAGGTGAACGCCGCCGTCATGAGGCTCACAGCAAAGAGCCCTATGCCGAACTGATAGAGTAGGGAAAGTTCGCCGCTCGGTATTAGCTGGTCAATGATGAGCCCCGTGGCTATCGGAATTAGCATTCCCACAAGACCAACGAGGGCACTCGCGATTAGAACGCGCCACAGGTCCGGCCTCAGCGAAGGCCAAAGGAAGCGTGCGAGATCAACGAGGCCCGAAACTTTCGCCGGAAGCGCTGGATAAATTACATAAGCGGACGGCGCCACGCGAGCGCCAATCTCATCTGTGACGCGGCGGCATTCATTTGTAGAAGGATCGAACAAGTTATAGCCGCCAGTGACCCTCGGTGCGAGTGCCACCACGGTTCCTTGCTCATCATCGGTTTCATCGAGAATGGTTCCTACGAGCAGGCCTTGGTCTTCCCGCCACCAGCCATCAGGTAAAATCAATAGGCGGCAGCTAGCGCCGAGCACCTGGCACGCTCTTGGCACGGCGTGCAACCGGTTTCCTTCAAGTCCAAACTTGCGTGTGTGGTCGGTAAACGCATCTTCAGGCAGAAGCTTGAAGACAGCCCTCGCAGCTCCACCCCATTCGCTCGAGGAGCCAATCTCGTGGCGGCCAGCATCTACGGCTTCGAGTTGACGCAAACTTCGGTGCAGACTTTGCCGCGTTTCCACCGCGGAACGCTCAATGCCTTCCAGGATCCGAGCATCTGCTTTGCTGGATGAAGGTGGCACCTTTGTCGGTACGGCTGGAATGCTTCGGCTCACTACACTACGCCCCCAACCAAATTTGCATAATAGTCGTGGCGAGCCATTAGCTCCATGTGCGTGCCGCGTTCGACCACACGGCCACGATCTAACGCAACGATCTCGTCGCATTCGCGGATAGTGCTGAGTCGGTGCGCAATAATAATGAGCGTACAACCGCGACGTTTGATATTCTCCATGATGGTAGCTTCTGTAAGCGTGTCGAGAGCACTTGTTGCTTCGTCGAGAACCAGCACTCGTGGATTGGACACGAGTGCACGAGCGATTTCCATGCGCTGGCGTTGCCCTCCTGAGAGATTCCGCCCGTCCTCCTCAATAATTGCGTTGTAGCCACCGGGTCGTTCGGAAATGACATCATGGATCAAGGCATCGTGGGCTGCTGCTATGATTTCATGATCGGGAACCATCCTGTCCCACAGTGTCAAATTCTCGCGAACTGTTCCTTCGAAAAGTACAATGCTCTGATCGACATATGCCAGAGAGCTGCTGAGCACTGATCGTGGCCAGGACGCTAGCGGAGCCCCATCGAGCAAGAGTTGCCCTTCGCTCGGCGAGAATAGTCCTGCAAGAATTCTCCCGACCGTCGATTTGCCGGAACCTGAAGCGCCAACCAGCGCAACACTGCCGCCGGCTTTGACATCCAGATCAAGTTTGGAGATCAGCGGGGGTTCGAGCGGCAGGTAGCCGAAGCTGACGGCGTCGAGGGTCACATGTCCCACTGGAAGCCGGTCATTCGTCTTTATGGAAGCGGTTTTGTCAAAATGCCGATCGGGGGTTTGCAACAGAACGTCGTCGATGCGCTCGGTGAAGGAGCGAACCTCTTGCAGGCTGGCGGCCAATCCTATCAGAGCAATAAACGGGCCTGTAAAGCTTACGGCCAAGGTCTGAAAAGCGACTAGGCTGCCAATCCCCATACTTCCCTGCATGATTGCGCGACCGCCGAGAACGAGGATGGCTGCAGTAGTAATAGAAGTGATGAGTGGCGGGGCGATCCCAAGCAACGCAAGCTTGCCTGACATCGCTTGATTTGTCTGGACGATTCCGGCGTGAAGCCCTGTCCAGCGGGAAAAAAACAAGTCTTCAGAACCGGAAGCCTTATAGCTTTCGATATCTTGGATTCCAGACAAGCCGACGCCGCTAAGTTTACCCTTTTGAATAGACAATTTTCGGTAGCCACTTGCAGCTTGCCGCGAAATGGCGAGCAGCACGATAACATTCGCCAAGCTGAGAAACAGAACAATTAGCGACAGCGGTACGCTATAGAGAAGCATGATCGCAAAGAAGAACCCCGCTGTTAATAGGCTGAGCATCGCTAGCGCTAGCTGGCCGGTTAGGAGATGTGCCAGGCCGTCGCTCAGTTGTAACCGACTAGCAATCTCTCCTGCGTAACGAGTGCCGAAAAACTGAATTGGGAGGCGAAGAATATGCCCGAACAGCTCTTGTGCACCGTGTATAGCTAGTCGCGTCTCGGCGCGGGCCAGGTGCCAATTCCTAAGCTCGTTCAACAAAAATCGCGCGATTGCTGTGAGCGCCATGCCGGCAATGAGTGGCGCGAGCCAGTCATCGAGATCCCTAATTACTACGTAGTCGATGAACGCGCGTGAGAATGCGGGTACGGCAATGCCTGGCAATACAAGCAGGAGGCTAACGAGCACGACGTAGCTTACGGCTAACCTGAATCCTTTGGTTCGGCGCAATAACGACGCCGCGACGCTGGGGCGCGTGTCCACTTTTTCGAATTCCGAACCAGGCTCGAAAACGAGGACGACGCCTGTGAACATCTCGTCGAATTCCGCTCGCGTAACCGAATACCTGCCGTTTGCAGGATCGTTGAGGTGTACGCGGCGCCCATTGATGGCCTCGACCACGAGAAAATGGCAGAAGTTGACGAAGACTATTACGGGCAGCACAAGATTCTCGAGATGCTCCGGCTCGGCCTTGAGCCCCTTGGCCATAAGGCCATACGCACGTGCGGCCTTGAGTATGCTTGACGCTTTCGATCCGTCGCGGGAGACGCCGCAGGCCAAGCGCAACTCCTCCAGCGTAGCGCGACGACCATGAAAGGCGAGAACCATAGCTAACGAAGCTGAGCCACATTCAGTGGCCTCAAGCTGCAGAATTGTGGGCGAGCGAACGCGCCGCTTCAGCCTCATCGACGGCACCCTTAGCCAGGGTACATTTCCCATCATGGGATCACAGCCCCCAACTATTCAGAAGGCCCTCGAGTTGCGGTGCGATCAGCGTCAAGATGGGCACCCGTTCAACAACAATAAATCCGTCGAGCAAAGTTCCCGTGTTGATGCGACGGGGTGGGCCTTTGGACATGGTCCATTTGAGCCCAGATGCGGTCGTAGGATCGCCGTCAAGTCGGATCCTTACGGTTACTGGAGCACCTTCGCCCGAGAG
>CAZUKP010000102.1:0-9406 GCA_964620915.1 uncultured Hyphomicrobium sp.
CTTCAGTCCTCCTGGTGCTTACTAGCAGGTGGACCAATTCAGTGGGGGAGGATCACGGACAGTTCCGACATCCAAGTTGCGGCAGCTGATCGGGCGTTGCAAACGCAGCCGTCGGGAGCGGGAAGTTCGGCAGCAGCAGCGTCGTCGTGTTCTCCGGAACCGATCGCAATCGCAAACCGACTAAGGTGGGAAAGATCAGTTTGGAAACTCCTGGAATGCCATGCGGCATATAGATTTCTCACCGCCCGCTAAACTGTTGAAAAGACACAAAGCGTGGATACCTCTCCTGGGCACCAACCGCGGCGCAAGGACTTTAGGCCGCTTTCCAACAAAATTGAGGGCTTTGGACCGACCGTCACTTGGCCGTGCCGTCGATCGACACGATTGCCGTGAGATGGGGCCTGATTCCGCGTGGCGGCTCTCCCATCGTTCATGATTGACCTGCCCCAAGCGGCGGCCAACAGGCTTCCATAAAGATTTGTCGCCTATCATAGAGTTGTATAAAACGCCGGACTTGGTTGGCTTTTCACAGAACCGGTGAGCGATCGCAAACTATGGCAAGACCTTCCATCAAACTCCACAAGGGCGATCTGCCTGCCGGCCTCGACTTCGGCATAAGCGTCGCGGTCGACACCGAGACTTTGGGTCTGAACCCGAACCGGGACCGCTTGTGCCTGGTGCAGCTCTCGGCGGGCGATAACACGGCCCATCTTGTCCAACTCGACGGGCACGACTACTCGGCGCCGCGCCTCAAGGCGCTCTTCACTGACGAATCCGTCCTCAAGATTTTCCACTACGCCCGCTTCGATATCGCGGTGATCGAGAAGTACCTCGGTGTTGCAACGACGCCGATCTATTGCACCAAGATCGTCTCCAAACTCGTGCGCACCTACACTGACCGACACGGTCTCAAAGACCTCGCCTCCGAACTCGCCGGGATCGAACTTTCAAAGCAACAGCAAAGCTCAGATTGGGCCGCCTCCGAGCTGTCCCAACAGCAATTGGCCTACGCCGCATCAGACGTCCTTCACCTCCATGCAATTAAAGCCAAGCTTGATGCCATGCTTGACCGAGACGGGCGGCGCGAGTTTGCCGAGGCTGCATTCGGCTTCCTGCCGGTGCGTGCGCGCCTGGATCTGGCCGGTTTTGCCGAAGATGACATCTTCGCTCACTAGGACGCGATGATCCCCAAGAAAGGTCCAGAAATTAACGCTCGACGGCCCAAGGGCCCGGCCCCAACCGCTTGAGTTCAGTCCCAATATCACCCAAATTGACATCGACTGTAGGAACAGCAGCCGAAAGACTGGCATCCTCCGACAGAGCGCATGGCAATTACGACCGATCTCGAGCGTCATCGTGGGCGGTCAACCTCGACCGCCGTCACGGTGACCACACCAGCTGAGCACGCAAAGCGTGTCGCGCGTTCCGTGCGCCACTCCCGAGCCGTGCGCGCACTCCGCTGGGTGCTTCCTGTGGCCGGCGTAGCGATCGTCGGCCTCTACGTCGTGTTGGTGATGGAGACGATCGGATGGGTGGACGGACTGCCCAAGGTCGCGATGCCGCAAATTCTCCCTGAGAATCTGACGATGGATAACCCGCGCTACGAGGGGTTCAACAAGGATGGCGGCTCGTATGTCGTCGCCGCCGATACCGCCATCCAAAGTTTGACCGATACATCAAAGATCCAGCTCAACGGCATCACTGCCGACATGGTCGATGCAACCAAGGTGAAAACGAGTCTGAAGGCCGTGCGCGGCGATTACAATACGAAGACAGGCGTCCTCGACCTGTTTGAGAATATCAACATCACCTCCAGCAGCGGCATGCGCGCCAGCATGACCAGCGCGACAATCCGAACCAAGGAGAATGAGATCACGTCCAAGGAACCGGTCACCGTTGAGATGCCCGGCGGAACCGTGCGCTCAAACGAATTGAAGGTGCGCAGCAAGACACGCGAGGTCACCTTCCTCCACGACGTCAAGGCGCATCTGACCCCCAAAGTAGACGCAGACGAGAGCGGCACTGCCGCAGCAGCAAGTGCGGCCAGCGCATCTCTCCTAGACGCATCGAGCGGACCAATTGACATCACCTCGCACCGCCTCGACGTCAACGATGCAGGCAAGACCGCCGTCTTTTCAGGTAACGTTAAAGCCGTGCAAGGCAACGCCGTGCTGGAAACGAAAGAACTTGAGATCGGCTATGCGGGACCACCAGGTGGCACGGCCCCGTCAGCAAGCGCTGCCTCGGGGGCTTCTGCAAAACTCGCGCACATCCAATCAAAGTCGCCCGTGGTCATCACTCGCGCACCACAAGACCGCATCACCGGCCAGCGACTCGACTTTGATGCAATCAAGAATGTCGCGGTGCTGTCCGGCGACGTCGTCATAACCTCAGGCACCGAAAGTCGCATCATCGGAGATACTGCCACGATGGACCAGGCGGCAGACACCATTCTTCTGACAGGCGACATCGTTGCACAGCAGGGCCGAAACGTGCTCAAGGGCCGGCGATTGTTCGTCAAGCGCGCATCGGGCCAAACCGAGCTGACGTCTCCGCCTGTAAATGGTTCGGGACAGTCGGGGAGGATTAGCGCACGCTTCTACAATACCAACGCGAACACACAGACGACGACCGCTAAACCCAAGAGTACATCCGAGGAGGGCAGCTCGGCAGCCGTTTTCAAGACCGACCCGAACGCGCCAATTGACATCGAAGCTGACAAACTCAACGTCGACGACGGTGCCAAAGCGGCGGTCTTCACGGGCAACGTGCGTGCCGTGCAGGGTGACGTCGTAATGCGCACGTCTCAGCTGCGCGCGCACTACGTGGGCGCCGCCGGTTTGACGGCTGCATCGTCCAGCAGCGCAAACCAAGAGCCGGCGCGCCTGAAGCTGGTCGAAGCCCTCAATAAAGTCATCGTCACGTCCAAAGACGGTCAGAAAGCAAGTGGAGACTGGGCCAAGTTTGATATCAAGAAGAACACGGTGACGCTTGGCGGCGATGTCGTGCTCACCCAAGAAAAGAACGTCGTACGCGGCACGCAACTCGTCATTAATATGACCACCGGTCAGACCGTCATTCAGACCGCGCCCGGCGCGGCCTGGTCTGCGAGGTCCTCCCCTGCCGGTCAAGCAAAGAAAGGCGATCAGGCTGAAACGCGCCCCGTCGTTGGTGGACGGCCAAGCGCTGTGTTCTATCCCAGCCTCGGCAAGAAGAAGGGAGCCCGCAAAAAGCCATCCGGTTCAGGCACCGGCTCCAGCGGTTGGGCCCCATCAACGGCCCCCTGAGGCCCTGTCGCCGATTGACACCGGCTTTGAAGCGCGCACCATAGCTCAGCGGCCACCCATTCAGAACGCCAACCCGAGGTTTGCGAACAGTGGTGAGAATCATCCCCTTTGGGTCACAACGTGCTCAGCCTACGCCGCAGGCTGCGCACGCGCCGGGTGCTCTGACGACTGCCAACCAAACCCACGACTATTATGAAGATGCGCCACAGCAATTCGGCGCCGAAGGTTGGCTGACCGCCCATCATATTCAGAAAAGCTACAAGCGCCGCATGGTGGTCAAGGGCGTCAGCCTCGCTGTTGGCCGGGGAGAATCGGTTGGGCTTCTCGGTCCAAACGGTGCTGGCAAGACGACGGTTTTCTACATGATCACCGGTCTGGTGAATGCGGATGCTGGCCGCATCACCATCGATGGACAGGATGTCACACGTCTGCCGATGTACCGGCGTGCGAGACTGGGAATTGGCTATCTGCCCCAGGAGGCCTCGATCTTTCGTGGCCTCACGGTTGAGCAGAACATCATGGCTGTGCTCGAGCTGGTGGAGCGGTCCTCCAAGCGGCGCAAAGAGAAGCTCGACAGCCTACTTGAAGAGTTTCGCATCTCACACCTGCGAAAGTCGCCGTCGATTGGCTTGTCGGGCGGGGAACGGCGCAGATGCGAGATCGCCCGAGCGCTCGCGTCCGGTCCATCGTTTATGTTGCTAGACGAACCATTCGCGGGAATTGATCCCATCGCCGTCGGCGATATTCAGGAACTCGTTCGCCACTTGACCGAGCGAGGCATCGGCGTTCTGATTACCGACCACAACGTTCGCGAAACGCTGAGCCTGATTGATCGCGCGTACATCATCTACGATGGTCAGGTTCTGACTCAAGGGAAGCCGGAAGAAATTATTGCCAATGACGACGTTCGACGCGTGTATCTCGGTGATATGTTCGTCAATGCACAATGATAATTCTTGTGGCTGATAACGTGACCTGGAACTCGTAGAATAGGCGCATGTCGCTCACGGTAAGGCTGGAGCTGAGACAGGGCCAGCAGTTGGTGATGACACCCCAACTGCAACAGGCCATTCGTCTTCTGCAGCTGTCCAATCTAGAGCTGGTGCAGTTCGTCGAAACCGAACTAGAACGCAACCCGCTACTCGAACATGACGAAAGCGGTGAAACGCAGACACGCTCGGAAGGTGAGGCACCAGAGGCTGGCCCATCCGATGAGCCTGCCGCACCGGGCGATGAGGACTGGCTCAATCTTGCCGAGCCGGTCGCGGATCCCGAAGGCGCCTTCGATACCGACTACGACAATGTCTATCCCGATAGCACACCGTCAGAATTCGGCGGCGATTTCGCGAGTTCGGGCTGGGCATCGATGCGTCAGCACGGAGCGAAATCCGACGATGACGTCAATATAGAGGCCTATGTCGCAAACGATGTTTCTTTACGCCGACATCTCAGCGAACAGCTTCCGCTTATCCTCAAAGAGCCTGCAGAAAGAATCGTCGGCCAGCACCTGATCGACATGGTCGACGAGGCAGGTTACCTCCCCGCCGATCTCGGCGCAGCATGCGAAAGACTCGGCGCGCCGACGGATCTCGTGGAGCGCGTGCTTACCAGTCTGCAAACGCTTGATCCCCCGGGCGTCTGTGCCCGGTCGCTGTCAGAGTGCCTCGCGCTCCAGCTCAAGGAACAAAACCGCTACGATCCAATCATCGCAATACTCCTCGACAATCTGGACCTGCTGGCCGCGCACAATCTAACCGCGCTTCGCAAGCTCGTTGGCGTGGAGATGGATGAGCTCACCGAGATCATCGCCGAGATCAGACACCTTAATCCCAAGCCGGGCCTGAAATTCGGCTCGGTTCAATTTCAGCCCGTCGTTCCCGATGTGATCGTGCGGTCTGGTTCGGATAGCAGTTGGATCGTCGAACTCAACAGCGAGACCCTCCCTCGCGTCCTGGTCGACCGCAGTTACTACGCGCGCGTTTCAAAGAACGCTGCGACGCCGAAAGACCGCAGCTATCTGTTGGACTGCCTGCAGACTGCGAACTGGCTCGTCAAGAGCCTCGACCAGCGCGCGCGCACGATCATGAAGGTCGCCGAGGAAATCGTGCGCCAGCAGGGCGGGTTCTTCACCCACGGAGTCGAATATCTGCGCCCACTCAATTTGAGGACCGTCGCGGATGCGATCGGCATGCACGAATCGACGGTATCGCGTGTCACTTCGAATAAGTTCATGGCAACGCCGCGCGGTATCTTCGAACTGAAGTATTTCTTCACGTCGGCGATCACGGCTGCAGGTGACGGGGAAGCCCACTCTTCAGAATCTGTCCGTTTCCGGATTCGGCAAATGATCGATGGAGAGACACCTGCAAGTATTCTTTCTGACGATAAGATCGTGGAAAAGCTCAAGTGCGATGGCATTGAGATTGCGCGTCGCACGGTCGCGAAATACCGCGAGGCCATGCGCATCCCCTCCTCCGTTCAGCGCCGGCGCGACAAACGCCTGACCGAGCAAATCGAGCGCCCTGTCTAATTTTTCGCCGTTCGTTGAGGGGGATAGCCCAACAAAAGGGCTTGTGACCTTTCGCACTGCAATATAGATTCTATACGTGGCCACGCCGCTCCTGAGGTCCGGTGCGCCACACCCCAATTTGATGCGGATCTGAAGTCAACGCGCACACTGCGGCCTTTAGTGCCGCCTGGGCGGGTGGCTTGTGATGCCGCTGACGAGTTGGTGCTTTCTTTTCCAGCCTCACGGGCCCAAGACGGCGGCTCTTAAGAGGGAACCACGAGACAATGACACCCAAGGCGGCTGTCGCGCGAATCGATAAAATTGTCTCGATTGGCCGCTCAGAGGGGCTTGATCGTGCAACTTGGTCCTGCAAATTCCTTGAGGCGTCGTCGCCGAACCCCCACGGAACGGGGCTTAGGCGCCGAAAATCGCATTTCCAGCGGTTGAAGCACCTCATCAGCATACGCGCCCAGATTGGCGAACCCGCCGACAAGAGCTATATTGAGACAGGGTTGGGCAGCCATTCCGAACAGTACCGCTCCAACAGCCTGGCGGGCGCCGGGCCGATCGATTGGGGCATTGGCCGGCATCCACATTTCGGCAGTGTCATCGGACATGACCTTTCGGATGCCACTTTTCTGGTTTTGACAATGCCGCCTACTGGGGTGGTCGATGCTTACAAGTCGACATGTGAGCGCCGGCAAGCGCCGGTCACACGCCATTGAGGGCGAAACAACATTCAACCGGTTGGGACGGGAGTGACAATGGATCTGTCTGATCTGCTGGCCCCTGACGGGATCATCGCTTCGCTAAGCGCGACGAACAAGAAGCAGGCCTTGCTGGAATTGTCGGCGATCGCCGCCGAGAGGACCGGGCTTGATTCTCGTGAAATTTTCAACACGGTCTTGCAGCGTGAGCGATTGGGATCGACCGGTCTTGGCCAAGGCATTGCCATTCCTCACGTGAAGCTCGGCGCGCTCAACGGAATCGTTTGCCTGTTTGCGCGACTCGACAATCCAATCGAGTTTGAATCGCACGACAACGAGCCCGTGGATTTGATCTTTCTTCTGCTCGCTCCCGAGCACGCAAGTGGTGATCACTTGAAGGCGCTTGCGCGTATCTCGCGTGTGGTCCGGGAGCCGGCGGTGCTTGATCGCTTACGCAACGCACCCGATGCAACATCGCTGCATCTCACGCTGACGATGGTGGCACCGCCGCACGCGGCTTAAGCTTTCTCACACTTCGTTGGGATCGACTATGGGCAGACGCTTGTCTGCCCAACGACCATCATTGCGCCGATAGCAACGCCACCTACGATGATGCGCCACCAGCCAAAGAGCGCAAATCCGTGGCGGCTTACGAACTGAAGCAAATAGCGCACGACGAAGACGGCAGCCACGAACGCCACGATAAATCCCACTACGATGTTCGTGACGTCCTCCGGCCGCAGGATGTCCCAGTTCTTATAAAGATCGAAGGCGAATGCCCCAGTCATCGTCGGCATCGCCAGAAAGAAGGAGAACTCGGCGGCCGAACGTTTGTCGGTCCCCATCAACATCGCGCCCACGATTGTCGCGCCTGACCTCGACACACCGGGAACCATCGCAAGACATTGGAATAAACCGATCTTGAAGGCGAGCCCCAGCGGATAGTCCATGACATCGCGATAGCGCACTTCGAAGTGCATGCGGTCGACTACCAAAAGGATGATGCCCCCAACCACCAGCATGACCGCGATGAGCATTGGCGTCTCGAATAGAACGCTCTTGATGAAACTATGCCCCAGCGCCCCAACAAACGCGGCGGGCAAGAACGCGAGCAGTACCGCGAAAACAAAGCGCCGCGCCGTAGGATCATAGGGCATTGCAAACGCAATATTCGTCAGCTTGGCCGCATAAACGCTCAAGATCGCAAGAATGGCCCCGAGCTGAATGAGCACCTCGAACGATTTGCCAGGCGAGCAAATGCCTAGGAAGTGCTCGGTCAACAGGAGATGCCCGGTTGACGAAACGGGTATGAACTCGGTCAGACCCTCAAGCAGGCCGAGCAGAATAACTTGCCAAATCGGCATTTGCGGTGTCTGCGCCCTCGGTTTATCGGTGAACGTTACTCAAGTATTGGACGCGATGCTTAGCAGGAATTGGGCGCAATGGGTGCCGATTCCACGCCACATTCGCCAAGCGACTTTGCCTTACGATTACGCATGCCATCTTGACGAATCGGGGCTCACCGCCCGTCTTGAGGTGAAAATCTGATTCGGGGGGATCGGACCGAGGCATGAAGCAGGACCGGGGATGAACAAGCTGACGCACTATCCGCTCTGCCCGTTCTCGCGAGAGATCCGATTTGCGCTTGCAGAATCGGATATCGACGTCACGCTGGAGGAGGAACGGCCCTGGGAGTGGCGGCCGGAGCTGTTGGCCATCAACCCGGCCGGCGAATTGCCCGTCCTCCAGATTGAGGACGGCCCGACGCTGTGCGGCGCTTATGCAATCTCCGAGTTCCTGTCAGAAGAGGCCCTCGCCAATCCCGCCGAAGACCAGAGCGTCCAGCTCTTTCCTGGAAGCCTCGAACAACGCGCAGAAGTGCGGCGCCTGGCTGACTGGTTCAACGGGAAGTTCAACCGCGAGGTCTCGCGCGAGCTTCTGTTTGAGAAAGTCTATGCGCGCCATAGACCCGGCGGGCAGGCAACGCCAGACGCCAACGTCCTGCGCGCCGTGCGCACCAATCTGCGCTACCATATGAGTTACGTTAACTTTCTCGCGGATCAACGGCGTTGGCTCGCCGGAGAAGACCTCTCATTTGCCGATCTGGCCGCGGCAGGGCATCTTTCGGCGGTCGACTACTTGGGCGAGGTGCCGTGGGAAGAGTTTCCTGTCGCAAAGATTTGGTACGCGCGCGTCAAATCGCGCCGCGCGTTTCGCCCACTGCTAGCCGACCGCATACCCGGTGTCACGCCGCCCGAGCACTACGCCGACCTCGATTTTTGAGGCGCGGCTGGCAGACCGGGGATCCAACGCTGTCCCAAGGGGATTAGATCGTGACGTTGGACCTGAAAGAGGTCATCCGCCAAGACGCTGAAGCGTTCGGATTTGACGCCTTCGGCGTTTCGACGCCCGACTCCATCGGTTCGGCGGGGGACCATCTCATGCAATTCCTCAGCGCGGACCGCCATGGTGACATGGACTGGCTCGCGACGACCGCAGATCGGCGGTGTCATCCTCTGTCACTCTGGCCGCAAACTCGCGCCATCGTCATGGTCGGAATGAGCTACGCCCCGGAACACGACCCGCTCGAAGCATTGGAGAATCCAAAACGCGGGGCGATTTCCGTCTACGCCCAGGGCAAGGACTACCACGATATCCTGAAGTCGAAGCTCAAGATGCTCGCGAGCAAGCTTGCTTCGCATAGCGGTGCCGACGTCAAAGTCTTCGTCGATACCGCGCCAGTGATGGAGAAGCCACTCGCCGCAGCCGCAGGTCTGGGTTGGCAAGGCAAGCACACCAATCTCGTCTCGCGCGACCACGGGTCCTGGCTATTTCTTGGAGCGATCCTGACGACGGCCGAACTGGCGGCCGATCCCCCAGAGCTCGATCATTGCGGCAACTGC
>CAZUKP010000103.1:0-9363 GCA_964620915.1 uncultured Hyphomicrobium sp.
CGAAGATCGCCGGCCGAACTCGCAAGGTGACCCCTACCAGATCGCCTCTCAGATTCTGAAGACGATTGCTTCTGTGGCCACGGAAGGAAAGGCCAGCGCCGCCGCATAGGGCAGCTTCGGCGCGACTCGAAGACGAGCAAATGGGGGGTCCGGGGGGCCCCCCATTTTTTGCGCGAGTCGTTTCAAGAGCTTCGCTGCGCTCGTTCAGTCCTGCCGGAAGAGGGAACATGTTGCCAACTGCCCGGCTCCAGGCGATGCCGGCGAAATCTTCCTAACGATAGCGTGTGCTGACGGGCCGCCAGCGAGCGGCTACACTGGCTTCATAAAGCTCGTCAGAAGCCTTCAGAGGGGGAGTTGCCATGACCACAGAGACACTCGAAACCGTTTGGGCCCCGCGCGTCCTCAGCGTTTTGCGTATTGTCGCGGCGCTGCTCTTCTTCGAGCACGGTTCGTCCAAGCTGCTCGGCTTTCCGCCTTCGAACTTCACGCCGGAGGTCATGTCCTTGCCGTGGATCGCGGGCGTGCTGGAAATCGTCGGCGGCGCGCTGCTCGTGGTAGGCTTGTTCACGCGTCCCGTAGCGTTCGTGCTGTCCGGCCTGATGGCGTTCGCCTACTGGATTGCCCATGCGCCGAAGAGCGTGTACCCGCTCCTCAACGGCGGCGACGGCGCGATCCTGTTCTGTTTCATCTTTCTCTATCTCGTGTTCGCCGGCCCGGGGCCTTGGAGCCTCGACGCGTTGCGGAGGCGGGAGAGCTAGAGGCGCCGCCGCCGCGAGAGCCTCGTCACCAAGGCTGGAGTTTGGCGTGAGCGCTCGTCTCGCCGGCGGCGCGCCAGACTCCATTTCGTTAACGCCGTAAAGACATTTTTAGCCAAGACCTTAAACGCAAACTTTAGCGCCGCCGCCACAGATTGGCGATGAGTGTGCGTCAGCAGTTCATGGTGGGTCTGCTCGCGGTCACCTTGATCGCGACGCTGGGCGCGAGCGCGGCAAAGGATGTCGCGCCGGTCGCCGGGCGATCCCACGCGAGTATTTGGCTCGACCCTTCAGCGTCCGACCAATTGCTTGCCAGCCGGCTCAACATCACGAACATGGCGAAGACGCCGCCGGCACGCTAAAGCCGCGCGTCTCGTTCAGCTTTCGAAACTGGATGCCTCCGGGCTCGCCCTGGAGTAGGCCGATGGCCGAGTGCCAGCCGTTCGACATCAACCGACAAACGCCTTGCTGCCCGCGAGGTGTCCCCAAAACGCTTCAAGAAGCGGTATCTTCTAGACGAGAGGATCGCGCCGTACCTCGGAAGGCGTGGCGCCGTAGCAACGCCGGAAGGCGCGGTTGAAATAGGACAGGTCGCCGAAACCGCTGGCATAGGCAATGGCGCTGATTGACAGGTGAGCCTGCCGTGGATCCGAGAGCGTTTGACGAGCACTGGCGAGACGGGCCGTAAGCACATACTCCGAAAACGTCACGCCCTCGCTTTCGAACAGCATGTGGATGTATCGGGGCGAGATGCGCTGACGGCGCGCGACGGCAGCGACGGAGAGATCGCGCGCGGTCAAATTGGACTGGATATCCGCCTTCACCGCCTTGAGCCTAGCCGCGCGCAGCCCGCGGCCGTTGGCAATCTCCTCGGCCTCGCGCGTGGGTCCGAGTGCCAATGCGAGGAGATCGTGAACGTGGGTCACCGCCAGCTGGAGGACGGCGGGGTCGGCAATGTTGAAACTTTCGCGCCAGGCCGAGAGATAGAGTTGCAGCAGGCGCAACGCGTCGTTCGACCCGACGCGGGTGCTGGCCTCTTCGATATCCGGCAGGAGAGACGCCAAGGCCGACCGCGGCACCATGATCGCGAACGGTCGAGCCTGACGTTGCCGAGTTCCGCCCGGCGAGCGATCCCGGAGCAAAGCCAGCCCGTGCCGGACCGCGTATGAGTCCGGCCGTGGCACGCGGGGACGTCTACATGGGCTTTCCCGAGAGGTTCGACCGCTATTATACCGACCCGTCTTGGAAGCCGTCCCTCACATTATATGTGAGCCCGGACGGCAGCGGTGACGGGGCCACGCGCGAGACGCCGATGGCCGTTGCGGATGCGGTCGCGGCGGCGCGTCCCGGCACGGAGATCCTCTTCCTGAATGGCGCCTATTCGGGTTGCTTCGAGTTCACGAAGGAGAACGGCGGGACCTACGAGGAGCCCGTCGTGCTCCATGCTGAGCGCAACGCCGACGGCTCTATCGGCGTCGAAATCGCTTGCTGTGGGACCGGACGCCGGACCTGCTTCAACTTCGAAGGCGCGGACTATGTCGCGGTCGACGGCTTCGAGTTCGCCGGAGGCGCTTACGGCGTGCGCGCCGTGGGAGGAGGCTATCCGGCGAGCGAGCATTCGCGCGGCATCGCGGTGCTGAACTGCAACGGACACGGCCAAGGGCGCGATCCGTTCTTCTCGGCCCAATCGGATTGGAACGTTTGGGAGAGCAATGTTGCATCCGGCGCCAAGGAAGAGGACGGGCACGGCCTCTATATCAGCAACGGAAGCGACTGGAACCTGGTCCGCTTCAACGAGACCTACGGCAACGCATCGAGCGACTTCCAGATCAACGCCGACCCGGCCTCGACCTGCGCGGAAGTCGGGATCTCATTCGACGACCCGCGCTGCGACGCGTATGCCGGGGAGGGCGAGGGCGGCCAGGGCGCGAGCGACTACTTTCTCGTGGAGGGCAACTACTTTCACGACAGCATCGTCGGGCCGAACTTCACCAGCGTGCGCCGCAGCGTGGTGCGCAACAATATCTTCGGCCCGCAGATGCGCCACAATGTGAGCTTCTGGCAGGAGACCGACAATCCCAAGCTCGGCTCGAGCGACAACAAGATCCTGCATAACCTGTTCATCACGCGCGGCAGACATGCGGTGCAGTTCGCAAACGGTTCCACGCGCAACGATTTCGCCAACAATCTGCTTATCGGCATCAGCACCGACGGTGACCAGCCAGCCGCCAATCCCAAGGCGGGTCCTTATGGAGGTCGACGGCACCGTGGGCGACAACGTCTATCGCGGGAACGTCTATGTCTCGGGGCATATCGAGGGCCGGGAGTTCAACGACCGGGAGTGGGCCCTAACGAATTTCTCCCCGGGCTGGTTCGCGAACTTCCCGATTGGGCTCGCTCACGATGCGAATGCCTTTGTGCCCACCGGTGGGGCGCCGTTTCTCGGTCTCGGCGAATTCGCCCCCGATGCGCCTCTCGACCGAAACGGTGTCATGAGATCAGACAAAGTCACGCCGGGCCCAAGCGAGGGACCGTGACATGTGCGGTGCGGCTGCGGACCTTTTGAAGACGCTTACGGCCAAGCGGACACGTGAGCCCGAGCGCAACTTAGCCGGCTCCTCGCGGTGGCGAATAGTTCAACGATTTCTTGATCTTAGTGGTGGGCGGTACTGGACTCGAACCAGTGACCCCTGCGATGTGAACCAGGGGTCAGCTCACAAAAGTCCGCTTTCGGGAAGGCTAACGGATTTCGACCTAGGATGCCTGCCAAAGGCCTTCGTCCGCAAGTCCGCCTGGGGTCAGAGGCGGAACATCAGCGAGCGCATCATCAATGTCCGCGTTACCACAGGTGCAGCAAGCAACGGCCTCAGGCAGCCCGATCAAGTGCTACACCTTCTAAAATCCGGTCCCATATCTGTCAGTATGCGCAACATTGCGTTTCGGGTGTCACGAACTTGGCCGCAACGCTGAGGGCGGAAAACCCGATCCGCACGATCGGATCTGACTCTTCTTCACCTCGTTCAAGGGTCGCCGCTAGAGCGCATGCTCTAGCAACCACCCTACAAGCGCTAATTGGCCCGGGTTACTTGGACGAGGTTGTCCGAGAACGAGGGAGCATGCCCCATATCAGCGAACTCGGCGGAACTGATGCTGTTTACCGTTCCATCGTTGAGCTGCCGCCAGTACCCTAGCGTGGCCACCACCACGCCCGGATTGACGTCTTGTGTGATCCGAGCCAGGCCCCTGAAAGCACCACGGCTGTTCTCGACCTTGATGCGGTCGCCATCAACGATGCCCCGAGGCTCTGCATCCGCTGCATTAATCAGAACGAATTGCTCGCCCTGACCGCGGATTTTTTCTTCCATATTGGCGTAGCAGGAATTCAGAAAGCCGTGACTTTTCGGAGAGACAATGTTGAGCGGATATTTCTGCGCCAGCTCAGGATTGTTGTCCCGCGTCTCGCGGGCCGGAACATAGTCAGGCAATGGATCAAGAGCCTCACCCGGTTGAAACCCCTCGTACATCTGTCGGAAGGGACCGGCCACGAAGTTCGTCGCGTTTTCGATCAGGAAATGGCATTTCCCGCTTGCCGTTGGGAAGTTGCCTTCGCGATGAGGGACGCGATCGTCCTTCGTACCTACCTTTAGCCGGGCGAAACCGTGCCTACGCAGATAGTCCAAATCAATCCCATCGCAGGCCGGTGAGCTCCAGTCGACGTAATGTTCCAAGCATTCGCTATCGGACCATTTGAAGTTCTCTTCCTCAAAGCCCATCCGTGCGGCCAAGCGGCGAAAGATCTCGTTGTTCGGAATCGCCTCGCCCGGGCTCTCAACGCATTTGGCGTTGTAGGTCAGATAAAGGTGCCCCCAAGACAGGATCATATCTTCCATTTCGGCGCCCATTGATGCGGGCAGGACGATGTCGGCGTAAGACGCCGTATCGGAGATGAAGTGCTCGGCGCTGACCATGAACAAGTCCTCTCGCATGAGCCCCTTCACGATCTTGTCGGTCTCCGGAGCCTGAGTAACGGGATTGGAGTTCCAGCACATCATCGACTTAATCGGCGGATCGAGCGGGATCTCGCCAGTGAGCGCCCGTCCGATCTGCAGGTTGTTAATCACGCGCGTGCCTTCTGGGATGAGATCCGGTCGGCAGATAACATCGAATTTGTAGGGATGTTCCCAGACTGGGAACTGGGTGACGCCGCCACCAACATGACGCCAAGCGCCCGTTAGTGCGGGTATGCAGGTTACGGCGCGGATTGTTTGGCCGCCGCCGTAATGGCGCTCTAGTGCAACACCCATCCGGATACCGGCTGGCTGCATCGTAGCCAATTCACGGGCGAGCGTCTTAATGTCCTCGGCCGGAACACCGGTGATAGCTTCGGCCCACTCAGGCGTGCGTGATGCTGCGCGTTCGCGGAGTTCGTCATATCCGATGGTGTAGTTGTCGACGTAATCCTGGTCGACCAGTCCCTGATCTATAATCGAGTTTATCACCGCCATGGCGAGGGCGCTGTCGGTACCCGGCCTTGGACAAATGTGCCAATCGGCTTCTTTCGCGGTACGAGACGTATAGGCATCGATGACGACAACCTTAGCTCCACGCTTTTGCGCGTCTTTGACGATAGCCCAATGATGTAGATTGGTGCTGACGCTGTTGCATGCCCAGATGACGATATACTTTGAGTGAATGTAGCTCTCAGGATCAAGGCCAGCCGTCGCCCCGACAGTGAGTAGCCAAGCCGTGCACGAGCCTTCGCCGCAGAAGGTACGCTCGCAAACAGTTGCGCCCATGCGGTTGAAGAATGCATCGCCACCATTGAGGCCGTGCACAAGTCCTTGGTGGCCCAGATAACTGTACGGCACTATGGCTTGCGGGCCATACTCGCCGATGATGGCCTTCCATCGCGATACGATCGTGTCGAGCGCTTCATCCCAAGATATGCGTTCGAACTGCTTGGAGCCCTTCGGTCCGACGCGCTTGAGTGGATAAAGCAAGCGGTCTGGGTGATAGTGGCGTTTTTCATAATCTTTCAGCTTCACACAGAGACCACCGCGCGTCATAGGATGATCTGGATTGCCGCGTACGCCCTTCAGTTTGCCATTCTCGACCTCGAACAGCATCGCACATGTATCCGGACAGTCGTGCGGGCAAGCACCGAAAGACGTGGTCGTCGATATGCGCTCGTTCATATGGGGGATCCCCTCCACAACGGTTGGCGGCCGCGGCTCTGAAATGAATTCGTCGGCACCCAGTAGGCACTTCTATTGAAGCGTACAACGGGCCGTCGGGTAAGAAAAGAAAACTGGTTTCTGAAGCAGGTGCATCCCTTTCCGAGAAGGCTTTTGGGCCTACAATCAAAAGGAGCGTAACTCCCGCGCATATTCACCCTGCGCCGGACGCTACTAATTTCAGCCGAGAGATGAACTCCATGGAACCCGTTTGAACACGCGATGTCTTTTTTGGCACGCAGCGGATCTCAATATCCGTGCCGGAGATGTTTGGTTAGGAGCAAAAACCGGAAGTGGCCTAGCCGTGCCAGAAAGTCGGCTCCTGGACCCAAAGCGGATATCCGCGCCAAAGAGTAAGGGCGCTTTTGCCTTGTCGGTGAAACCGTCGTCAGCGTTGATCAGGCCGCTTTCGTGTCCAAGCCGAGCCGATGGAGGCGGAGGTGAGGACGAAATCAGGGGTCACTTCGTGGAAGGCGCGCTGCCGCTCCGAAAATTGCGGAGCGACCAGTAGGGAGCTTCGCGGCCGCTGGGGGCCTCAAGAAAACTATCGAATAGCCCATGTCGGGCTTCACGGCGCCGAGTCTCAATCGGGATCTTCGACGCAGGGTCCTTCTCCGAGCGTCGAGACCGCGAAATCCGTGGCGCTAAACGAATGAAAATAATGACTCGGCATATTTTTCTGTTTACAAGTTCGCAATGCGCATTTATTCCCGCTCTAGGATGCGTGTTGCGCAACGTAAATCAGGGAGAGAAGGTATGGCGAAGACGAATGGCTCGCGGAGCACGGACGACGCCGTTCATGGCACCGGCCCTGGAAACACATCGCCCACGCCTTGTTACCATGAGACGTTCGAGGCGGCGCTTCCGAGTAAGCAGAAGGTGGCCGAGGTGCGGAAGCGTCTCGACGACGCCGGCGTAAAGTACGTTATGTCGTGTTGGGTAGATTTGTTTGGTCTTCCGAAGACCAAGCCCGTCCCAATGACAGAGTTCGAAGAGCTTTGTGCAGGAAAAGGTCCACAATTCGCGGTTCACTCCGTGTCGTTTGTGCCTGACCTTACTTCAGCGGACGCTGATCAAGTGATGGTGCCCGATCTCGATGCTGTCTACATTTGCCCTTGGGACAGGGCAACCGCATTTATTTTTGCGGATCTCTTCTGGCAAGACAAACCGTATAACAACTGTTCGCGGCAAACGCTGAAGCACGCCATACGAGATGCCGGTAATGCAGGATACGTCGGATACGCGGGTGTAGAGCCCGAATTCATCGTGATGAAATGGGACGAAGAAGGGAGACCGATCAAGGCGATCGATAGCGATCCGCCTCTGGGCAAGGGGCTGCGATCCCGTCGTCAGCCCTTCGGCTACGATGTAGAATATACAAATGACTCCATGCCGTTCCTGAAGGAGATGATCGACGTTCTGAATGAGCTTGGATGGCGTCTCCATGATGTGGTCGCAGAAGGCGCATACTCTCAATTCGAGCTAGACTTCCACTACACGCATCTTCTCGAAATGGCTGACCGCGTCACCTTTTTGAGGATTCTTCTCAAGGAAATCGCGAAGAAGCACGACATGTTCGTCACCTTTATGCCGAAGCCGACGACGGGCGATTGGCGTTCCGGGGCTCACATCAACTTCTCATTGCGCCCCGCGAATAATCTCGACAGAAATCTCTTTCAAGACGAGAGCGGTAGCTGGTCGGAAGACGTTCGCCATGCGGTCGGCGGCTTGATGGCTCACGCCGAGGCGATTACCGCGTTGGCTTGCCCGACGGTAAATTCCTACAACGGCCTCGTGCCGCGCGTCGGCGGCTTCGAGGGCGGGACGGTCACTTGGGCTCCCACGAACATAACTTACGGCTTCAACAATCGCTCGGCTCAGTTCCGACTTCCTCAAAGTCGCTACTGCGTAGAAAATCGCGCGGCCGACATGTGCATGAATGCGTACCTCACATTTGCCATGACGCTCGCGGCGGCGGTTGAGGGGATCGTGAAAAAGACCGAAGCAGGCCCTCCGACCGATCGCGACTTGTATGGGATGAGTCGAGAGGAGATGGATGAGGCCGGCATACGTCGTCTGCCGCGCAATCTTTTGGAAGCAATCGATTATCTGAGTAAGGATGCGCTGGCGGAAAAGGTGCTGGGCCGCACCACCCTTAACTCGTATCTGACCTACAAAGTTGACGAATGGGAGCGATATCATCAGGCCGTGACCGACTGGGAGGTCAACGAATATCTGAGGTTATATTAGCTTTTGCGAGCGGATAAGTGGGCCGCTCGTCGTCAATCCACCGAGTCCGGGGTCGCTTCCAGTTGAGGCAGGGTGTCATTGTTTACGGAGAAATCCCTCTTCAAAAGAAACTGGTTTTTGAACATTTTAATGCCCGTCATGATCTCGGCTGACGAAATTCCAAGATCGTTATAGCAAAAGGTGTCCATAAACTCAGTGAGCCCATCTTCACTCTCAAATACAACTTCAACCAGTAGATCAAACCGACCACTGACCCAAAGTATATATACGACGTTTTGGCACCCCCCCAGACGCTCAGCGACAGACGCGGGAGTGTGGCCGGGTGCCACCTTCACGCCGAGCATCGCATCAGAGCGATAGGAGATCGAGGCAGGGTCGACGACTGCCGCGATCGTGAGGACGCCGGCCTGCTTCATCCAATTCACGCGGTTTCGAACAGTGCCCTCTGACACATCGAGAGCGTCCGCTATTGTTCGGAAGGATGCTCGACCGTCTTGCTGGAGAAGAGCTACGATTTGACGATTGAGGCTGTCGTAGGGAGACGCGTAGCTGTTCTCGGCCGGCTTCGGAGTGTGCTTCATTCAAAAACCTTCATGCGGACGAATGTCGAAAACGCAGCGCACGGCTCGGATTAGAACGAGCCCCCTGAGCAAAGTACAGGAACCGGAAAAGCCTGCGCTACTCCCTTGTGATCCGTTGCAAATGCTCGATTTCTCCCAGCAGGACAACTCATGTGCCCGCGATTTCCCGGCCTGGGTGACCCAAAACCCAATGTGAAGCGACTCGTACTGGCAGCCGGCGAAACGCAAACAGCATCCTGTTAGCAGTAAAATTGCTGAACACGCAATATATTGCTTGCGCTGCTATGTAAATCATACACAATGGCCCGTATTGATTTCGCTACACGCAACGCCACTCCGCGAAATTGCTTCGCTAGGTTGCGCTGCCTGACGAATTTGCGTGAGCTAGCCATGTACATGCTCAAATGGAGCCAAACCTAGTCATGGGCGCTGGGCAACGAGTCGTCGAGAGAGAGGAACTCGCGGAGGCGCCCAGCACCAAGCCGCGCCGCCAGAGGTGGTTCGAGTATCAAAAGCCGATCCCGGTCGTCTGGTCTTTGGTGC
>CAZUKP010000104.1:0-9249 GCA_964620915.1 uncultured Hyphomicrobium sp.
TCTTTATCTGCCATCTTTGTAAACCTCAAAAAACTTATGGAGATTCAGGATATTCAGACGCAGATCCTGAGTGAGCTAGCGACCCCGCGTGCGCAGAAATGATCCGGCCGGGCACTCAATAGTTTGGGCGAGGCGACGAACCCTTTCAGGTCTTCCGCCCTAAACCAACGCCAGCCCGGCCCGTTCGTTAAGTCCGCGCCCCCTCACGGATTAGGCTTTGAAACTTGGGAAGCGCCGCCATCGGTGCTTCTGCTAATTTTATCTGGCTCACGTCGGTTGCGGCAATGATCACCACAGCGTGATATAGTACTCATGGGTTAGATCATTCTGGGAAAGCGAAAGAGAACTCGTCCCGGATGCAATACAAATTGCCGGCTCCACGAAAACTCCAGTTAGAGATTCTTCCCGCCATCGCCGCGGCAATGGCTGCCGCTGCGATTTTTATCGTCGACTCGGTAACACATGCGGAAATCGCGGTTGCGCCGCTCTACGCTGCTGTTGTTCTGCTTGTCGTCAAGGTCCTCGATACACGCGGGGTATTGCTGGTCGCGGCCGGATGCGCCCTGTTGGCGATTGCGAGTGCGACGCTGCATGATCGCGGTGAGTTGTCTGTTGTCGCTCTCGTCAATCTCTTCGCGAGCCTCGCCGCCATCGGCGTCACGACCTATCTTGCCCTGAGGAACCAGTTGGCTGATGGCAAATTGCGGTCGCAGGCGCATCTTCTCGACATTGTTCATGATGGGATCATCGTCCGGGATATGAACGATGTCGTGGCCTACTGGAACCATGGCGCCGAGCAGTTGTACGGTTGGGAGCAGGACCAAGCGATCGGCAAGGTGTCTCACAGATTGCTCCAGACAGTCTTTCCTTCACCCCTCGATGAGTTGAAAGCCAAGGTGCTTCTCACTGGGCGATGGGAAGGAGAAGTCCTCCACACTCGGCACGATGGGAGACAGCTTACCGTGGCGAGCCGCTGGTCGCTGCAGCGGGACAATCGCGGGGATCCAGTTGCAGTGCTTGAAACTAATAATGACATTACCGCACGGAAGCATGCGGAAGAGGCCTTTCAAAGGACGCAGTCAGAGCTTGCCCATATCAGCCGGGTCACCACTCTAGGAGAGCTCGTGGCCTCGATCGCTCACGAGGTCAATCAGCCGCTGGCCGCGGTCGTCGCCAATGGAGAGGCCAGCCTGCGCTGGCTTGGCCACGAGACGCCGCAGCTGGATGAGACACGCCAAGCCCTCGAGCGGATCATCAGCGAAGCCATCCGGGCAAGCGATGTGATAAGGCGCCTTCGTAGCCTTTCCGAAAAACGCGAGGCGGAAAAGGTGCCGCTCGATATCAACCAGGTCATCAAAGAGGTTATTCCTCTGATTCAGCGGGAGGCGCTCGACCACAACGTGTCACTGCAGGTCGAAGCTGGCTCAGAGCTGCCGACGGTGCTTGGCGATCGGGTTCAGCTACAGCAGGTGGTGCTCAATCTGGTGGTGAACGCCATCGAGGCCATGTCGGCCGTGACAGACCACCCGTGCCGGGTTTTGATTTGCACATCCCTAAATGAGGAGGATCAGGTCGTTACCGCCGTGCAGGACGCCGGGCATGGAATCAGCGCCGAGGACGCCAGTCGCCTCTTTAATCCATTCTTCAGCACAAAGGCCCACGGCATGGGTATGGGTCTTTCGATATGCCGCTCGATCATTCAGAGCCACGATGGACGGATTTGGGCAAGCGAAAATTCGGACCACGGTGCTACGTTGCACTTCGCCCTGCCTGCCTACCGAAAGGACGGATTGTGATACCGCGGGCATCCGGAACTGCTGAAGAGTCGATGGTCCTTGTCGTGGATGACGATAGCGCCATGCGGGAAGCCCTCAAGAGCCTCTTTCAATCGGTGGGTCTGCAGGTCTCGCTGTTTGATTCCGCCGAGGGGCTCACGCAAAGCACGCTGCCGGATTTGCCCAGTTGCATAGTACTCGACATTCGGTTGCCCCGGGTAAGTGGACTCGAGTTTCAAGCGGATCTCTACAAGGCTGGCATCCATGTACCGGTTATCTTCATCACAGGATACGGCGACATCCCGATGTCGGTGCAGGCAATGAAGGCCGGAGCGGTTGATTTCCTGACCAAGCCCTTTCGCGATCAGGATCTACTCGATGCCGTTGCGACAGCCATTGAACGCGATCGCCAGCGTCGGGAGGAGGAACAGCGAAATCTCCATCTACAGGAGCGTTTCAACTCCCTCACGCCGCGCGAGCGCGAAGTGATGGGATTTGTCACAGCTGGTCTGATGAACAAGCAGGTTGCAGCCGAATTAGGCATTAGCGAAATCACGGTGAAAATCCACCGAGGTCATATCATGCACAAGATGGAAGCTAAGTCGTTAGCGGATCTGGTGCGAATGGCTGAAAGACTCGGCTTCCGCAGGCCACGCCCATAGCCCGCATGATCTGGTATGGCGGTCACTTTCGTAAGACCTAAGTATGTCTTTCGCCAAGCCGCTTGAAGGCGCATTTTAGAACAGTACGTAGTGTGCCCACGATCCACTGCACAAACAGCTAGTGAGGAGTGACTAAAAAAAGGGTCTGCGCGCAAGTGCCGATAATCGCAATCATCGACGACGATATGTCTGTACGCGTGGCCACTGAGAGTCTTGTCAGGTCTCTTGGATACGTCGCGCAAACATTTGCGTCTGCCGAAGAGTTTTTGCATTCGCCTTCAATGGGGGAAGAGGCATGCCTCGTGGCAGACGTCCAATTGTCAGGGATGAGTGGAGTTGAGCTGCAGCGACTACTTGCGGCGCAAGGCTATCGGCAGCCGATCATATTCATTACGGCATTCCCCGACGAGAAGTTGAGAGCGCAGGCGCTGCGCCGGGGTGCTGTCGGCTTCCTGACCAAACCATTCGATGGCAACGTCTTGGTGGAATGTCTCGAGACCGCCTTACGTAAGAACTGACGGATTTGCGATTGCCGAATTTCGAGGCATCGTCCTCAGCCTTGCCGACGCGAGGTATCGGCGCAGCCAGAGACAGAGTGTCGCAAACTTCCGTATAGGTGGGCTCAACCAATCTATTAGCCAAGACAACTTCTGTAGAATAGAGACCTTGGCCCAGCCCCTCTACCTTGAGACTCAACAAGGCATAGCAAGAGGCGGAGTCATGCTGACAAATCTCGACGTTGTCCCCCAAGAACATGGCTCGATACGCCCCGCACTCGGGTTGCGACGCGACGCCGAACCTCTCCGGCGCGTCCCCAACAAAAGCCCCACTCTTTACGGCATCGCCGAGGCAGATGTTGAGATGCCGTCGGATGTGGCCGTGGAAGTTTTTCCTGCCGACATTGTGAAGCACCACCGCGTGAGTCGAGCGGGCATGGGGGCAGAGCTCGTCCAGGCGACACGACGGGAGAGAACCGAGTTTCACTTCGAGGCACCGGTCCATCTCTTAGCCCTATTCGAACGGGGTGCGAGAAGCGCTGGAGAATCCTGCGTCGAGGGGCTGCCTCGCTCGTCCCTTAAAGACTTCGAGCACAAGCTTACCTTCGTTCCGGCTGGCCACAGATATGATGACTGGCAAGTGCCTCGCACGCTTACGCGCGTGATCTACTTTTATCTAAATCCGACGCAAATGCCTATGAGTGAGGTCTTAGGTCCGCATGAAACAACGCTTAGTCCCCGTTTGTTTTTCGAGGATGCGGCCGTACGGAACACCGCACTCAAACTCGCCACCCTCATCGAGTCCGGGAGCTCGTTCGACCGGCTCTATTTCGACGCCCTCAGCCTCGTACTCGCCCATGAGCTGGTGAGGTTTGTGGGAGGGTGCCCACGCAGTGATCCGCTGGCACGGGGCGGGCTTGCTCCCTGGCAGCAACGCATCATCATTGACTATATAGAAGAGCATCTCAACGAGCAGATTCCACTCGCAAAACTCGCCGACCTCGCGAACTTGAGCCCATGCTATTTTTGTCGCGCGTTCAAGCAGTCGCTAGGCATGCCGCCGCATCGATTTCATCGGCACCGCCGCATCGAGCGGGCCAAATCGCTTCTGGTCAACGAGAGCGTCTCTGTGACCGCGGCGGGCTTATCAGTCGGGTTCAACGAAACCAGTTCCTTTACGGCCGCCTTTCGCAAAGCCACGGGCTTAACGCCGACGGCCTATCGCCGAGGCCTTATCTAACTCGCTGAGCTCCTACCCATTTTGTCGAAAGGAGTAGACCAATGTCAGACCACACAACGCAATTCATTACACTCGACACGACGAAGGCGCACCAGCCCGTAAAGAAGCGGGCCGGCGTGAAGCGCGCCTCGGTAGGTTTGCATCCGGCCGTATTTCAAATCGGTCTTGGCGGAGCCATTTGGTTCCTTGCCGTCAGCTGGCTCTATTTTGCCTGGGGAACACATGTCGACCTTGATCTCGCGGTGGCGACTGGGTTTTTTGTCATGTTCTTCTCCCTGCTCCTTGTGATGGCGAATGGCATCATCAATGACCCACGCTGGCTCCAGAATCGGGTCGGCTTTGGTGAGTTCTTAAAGAGCAAGGTCGCGACTTACACGGGCAAAATACGTGGGTGGGACGCGCTCATCGAAATCACTCTGATACCGCTATCTCTTGCATTCGCCGCGAGCATCATCGGCTTGGCATGGGTATATCTCCGCTAGCTAGTTGCATGTCGGCCCAGAACCCGCGTCGTGGAGCGCCTGAGCTTGGGGTGAGTCATGCGCCGATCCAACGTCCACTCGAACCAAAGCTGCGAACTAAGCTGATTGTCACAAGACCATTGAATCGGAAGCAATATCGCGCAAGCGATCTGAAGCCTGAATGCATAGATCGAAATCGGCGATGCTCCACGTGGACCCTCTGTCTCACCACGCAAGGAGCTTTGCTCAACACGTCACTGGTCGGTCGACCGTCCTCAATAACGATTGTCCGATGTTCAAAGGAGCGCAAATCATGTTTACGAAAGCCCCTCTAGCCCTAGTCGCCGCCATGTCGCTGGCGCTCAGTACCTTGGCCTTACTGCCCGCGACAGCGTCCGCAGCGTCCACTCCCAGACTGATTCTGGTCAACTACTCTCATTGCTACGAGAATCCATCGGCGCCGAAATGCCCAGGCTATTTTGAATCCGAGCAGGACACTCTCCCTGGCAATTTGGCTGACAACCCTTTTAAACGCGCGTCGCACGAGCAGCGCGTCCCAACTAGCCAACGCAGCTAGGATCCTCACCAGTCGCTAATCAGGACACCGCGACGAAGGAATGGCTGGCCGGAAAACCTCTGGCCAGCCCTTCGTTGCACTGGTTTCCACATGATGCGCTGATCGAGATCACTCTGATACCGGTGTTTCCCGCATTCGCTGAGCGCATTATTGGCCTGGCGTAGGTTATGCCTACCCCAGTCTGTATGCCGGACGCGACCCAGCGTCACCGGGAACCCGCGTTAGATGAGTCACTGCCCAAATGTCCGCTCGGACCAAAGCTGATCGTCACAAGATCTCCGCATCGGAAGCAATATCGCGCAAGCGGGCGGAGTTCTGACTACATAGATCGAAACTGGCAATGCTCCAAATCGGATTTTCCGTTTCACCGCGCTAGGAGCCTTGCTCAACGCATCATTATGAGGAGTACGATCATGAAACTGACAATCTTGACATGCGCAGCCGTGCTAGCTGGCGCTGCATTGGCTGGAGGCAATGCAGAGGCAGCCACGACGCAGGGGCCTCGACTGGCAACCGCTCAATGTCATGAGGTGTGGAAGATGGCATCGCCTAACGGCGAAACTCTGTCGCGCAGTAAAGCCACGCCCTATGTGCTGAATTTCACGATGGTCGACCGCGACAGCAATGGCGTGATCACATCCAAGGAGTTCAAGCACGGCTGCAAGAGCGGATGGATCTCGGCAGCCGACGCATCAACTGCGAAGAGCATGAACAAGTAGGATGTTTGCACGACACGGAGGAGAGCTTCACAGCGGACGGGATTTGCAAAGGCTGCCATATTAGCTCTCCTCCAATGCCGTGCGACGTGAGATTTGTCTGCTCTTGACTTGGCTGCTCTTGACGATATGGCGGTCGTGCCCTCTTGAAAAAGGGGGTACGGCCGTGATTCCTTAAACAGGTGTCTCGTGCCCGGAAGTGTCCGCCTCACAGATTGCGCTGTAGCTTACGATGCCGACGCGAAGGTCCGTTCGCAGCGCACCTCTCGCGAACAGCTATCGACCCGTCAAGGGAGGCGAGAGGGGGAGAATGGCCGGATACCGTCGGCTAAGAATATTATCAAGCGTCGTCCGTATGCCACTTTTGGCGCAGGGCTATTCGTCATCGCAGCCCTAATCGTGGGCACCTTATGGTGGCTTAATGCGCGCGGCTATGAATCGACTGACGATGCGTATGTGGATGCCCGGATAGTGCCGATCAGCTCTCAAGTTAGCGGGGACATCGTTGCGTTACACGTCACCGACAATCAGCGAGTCACGGACGGCGGAGTCCTGTTCCGGATCGACGACCGCGACTATCGCGCCGCGCTGGACGAAGCCAAGGCTTTGGTCGAGCAAGCCGATGCCACCATCGCCAATATCGCTGCGCAGATAGCCGTACAGAAAGAAAGAGTCGAACAGGCCACACGGAAGGTGACCGAAGCCCGTGGCACCCTCACTTTCGCGCAAGAGCAAAACGTCAGAGCTCAGGATTTGGCAAAGCGCGGCGTGGGCACGGTGGAAGCTGCGCAGCAGGCCTCGTCCGACTTGACGGAGAAACGGGCCACCTTGAATGCCGCTCTGGCCAACGAGGCGGCAGCAGCGAAGCAAATCGAGGTACTCACGACGCAACAGCAGGTTGCCCTCGCGAGAAAAAATAAGGCGGCCGCACAGCAAGAGGAGGCGGAGGTCAATCTCTCACGCACCGTCATTAGGGCACCAGTGGACGGTATCGCGACAAAGATTACTGCCGCCAAGGGTGCCTATGCTCAACCGGGCCAAACACTGATGGTGTTCGTACCACAGAAGATGTGGATAACCGCAAATTTCAAGGAGACTCAACTCGATCGCATACGGCCGGGCCTCCCGGTTGATATTTCGGTCGACGCGTATCCGGGCCGCACTTTCCACGGCCATGTCGCTAGCATTCAGGCCGGAAGCGGCGCTGCATTCAGCCTGCTGCCTCCAGAAAATGCGACAGGCAATTATGTGAAAGTGGTGCAGCGCGTGCCGGTCAAGATCACCTTTGACGAGCATCCGGATGTCTATATCGGGCCCGGCATGTCGGTTGAACCGACCGTCAAAATCCGATGACCGGCCCACAAACCTTGGTCGGAGAGTGGGCGGCATTGCCACGATCTGCCGCTGGCCGACGCAATCCTTGGCTCATTGCCGTTGTGGTTTCGATCGCGACCTTCATGACTGTTCTAGATACCTCGATAGCCAACGTCGCTCTGCGCCACATTGCAGGAAGCCTTGCGGCAAGCGTCGACGAAAGTACATGGATCATCACCAGCTATCTCGTGTCGACCGCTGTGGTCCTACCCCTCAGCGGATGGCTTTCAGGTTTGATCGGGCGCAAGCGTTTCTACATGCTGTGCGTCGCAACTTTCACCGTGGCCTCGGTTCTCTGCGGCCTGGCGTCCAGCCTCTCTTTGCTTATTTTTTTTCGTGTACTGCAAGGCCTCGGCGGTGGCGGCATGGCCCCAAGCGAGCAAACCATTCTGGCCGATACCTTCCCTCAGTCGAAGCGTGCGCAAGCATTCGCGTTATATGGCGTGGCCGTGATCGTGGCCCCTACGGTGGGGCCGACGCTGGGCGGATGGATTACCGATAATTGGTCCTGGCACTGGATCTTCTTCATCAATGCCCCAATCGGACTACTTTCACTCGCACTGGTCTCGTGGCTGGTGACCGAACCGGAGGCCCTGCAGCGCGAACGGATGGCGATGTTCGCGCGAGGATTCAACGTTGATTGGATCGGCATCTTACTCGTGGCGCTGTCACTCGGCTGCCTCGAAGTAGTTCTTGCGCGAGGACAGCGTGACGACTGGTTCTCTTCCGACTTTATCATTCTATTTGCCACACTGTCGGCCGGCGCTTTCGTGGCGCTCTTACCGTGGGAACTATCACGCAAGGACCCTGTGGTCGATGTTAGCCTGTTATTTCAGCGTCAATTCGGGAGCTGCTTCTTGACGATGCTATTCGTCGGCGCCGTCTTATTCAGTTCCATACAGCTCCTGCCTCAGCTTGAGCAAACAGACTTCGGATATAGCGCAACCCTTGCGGGACTCAGCCTAATGCCGGGCGGATTTGCCATGCTACTGATGATGCCGTTAGCGGCGCAGGCCTCCAATCTTGTTCAGCCCAAATACCTCATGGCCTTCGGCATGTCGGTCGTCGCTCTCGCCATGTGGCACGCTACGTCGCTGACTTCCAACGTGACATTCGACTATTTCGTCTGGTCCCGGATCTTTCAGACAGTCGGTTTGCCGTTCTTATTCATCCCGATCACGAGCGCGTCCTATGCCACGGTTGCACCCGAACAGACGAACCAGGCCTCCGCATTGATAAACGTCGCGCGCTATCTCGGCGGAAGCATCGGTGTCGCTATGGCGACGACACTACTGATTCGCCGCGAACAGTTCCATCAGTTGCGTCTAACAGAGCATCTCTACCAATCGTCGCTTCTATTCCAACAAGCACTGCAGCGAACCGCCAGCGATCTTGTCCCCAGGGGCACCTCCGTGGCCGATGCCCAGCATCAAGCTGTCGGTGTCATTGAGCAGTTGGTCCAGAGGCAGGCTAACCTCATCTCCTATATGGATGTCTTCTACGTCTTTGCGGTGCTAGCCTTCGCTATGGTCTTCTTGGTGATGATGTTGGTACGGCCTATTGAGCTCCGTGGCCAAGCCGCACTCGATCAATAGACGGTCGCGCTTCCCAGCTTCAAGCCACTAGCCAAATGCCTCCTCGCCTGTGGCATTAACACTGAGAGTTCGATCTTAATTCCCTGCAAGCTCCGCACTTAAAGCTTTTTAGCCCCGCGCACAGCTCTAAATCTACGCAATCGTTCACAAGCGAAGGCAATAGCAACCGAGCATTTGAGAGAGCTGTCACCCACGTGACAAGTTGACCGATAGCGGCACCTTGCGAGACCAGAGGTCCCGATCTTCCAGAGCGCCGCTTAATCCGACGGGCGACCCCGCATGACTGCTGGCGCGAACTTCTTTGCCATACTCTCAAAACCAATTGCGACACGGCGTCAGAGCCGATTCAAGG